>JAKLEY010000023.1 GCA_022711455.1 Candidatus Cloacimonadota bacterium | reverse complement strand
GCTTTGCTCATGTCACGAGGTATAACATCCTCGAATATGGGGGTAAATGGACAGAAGCCCAGCAATTGATCTTACCTTGTTTGAAAAATGGGGGGATGTGAGATGGAGAAAAAGCTCTTGACAAGATAAGCCTGCGCGAGACTCGTTAGCATATGAGGAAAAGAATGAAAAATCTATCATTACTGATCGCACTGCTTTCTCTATCCGCCTTGTGCAGCGCCGCTCCGGTGATCTCCGGGTTGAGCTCGAAAGCCACCTTCGGGCGCGTTGATATCAGCTATGATCTGCGTGCCCAGGGCGAAACCAGAGTGACCCTTGTGGTCTCGGACAACGGTGGCAAGACCTACGATATTTTCCCTTCCGGCGCCAAAGGAGATCTCGGCAACGGGATCACACCCGGTTCAAACAAGGAGATCAGCTGGTTCCCCAGCCTTGATAAGGTCAAGCTCGACAATCAGATCAGGATAAAGCTTGTAGCCACCGACCTCAGGGTTCAGCGCCTGGTCGAGATCGGAGGCGGAACCTTTTTTAACGGGGTGGACAGTGTCTCCGTCTCCGGGTTTCTCATGGATCAGTTTGAGATCACCCAGCGCGAGTTTCTGGAAGTGATGAATTCCAACCCCTCCTATTTTAGAAGTGTGGCAAATGCCCCGGTGGAATCCGTATCCTGGTTTGATGCCATCGAATACTGCAACAGGCGCAGCCTCTTTGAAGGCCTTCAACCAGTTTACAGCTTCGCAAACCAAGGCACAAACCCGGGCACCTGGCCAGAAGGCTGGAATCTGGATTTCAACAACCATGTTAAAATCTCATGGGATCAGGCTGCCAATGGCTACCGTCTCCCCACCGAAATGGAATGGATGTGGGCTGCCAAAGGCGGGATCAAAGCCAGAGGAGTCAAATACAGCGGTTCCAAGAAGATAGACTCCGTTTCCTGGTTTGAAAAGAATTCCGATGCCCGCACTCACACGGTTGGCACCAAGATCTCAAACGAACTGAAAATCTGGGATCTCAGCGGTAACGTGATGGAATGGGTTTGGGACATCTTTGGCAGCTATCCCAAAGCCAAACAGAGAGATCCGCTGGGAGCAGCAAACGGAACCAACAGAGTCCTGCGGGGGGGATCCTATAACAGACCCGCGCTCTATGCGGAGATATCCCACAGGGAAAGCGAAAATCCCACCATGGCAGCGGATCACATCGGGTTCCGGGTCTGCCGCAACTTAGCTCCGGAACAGACCTTAAAGCCTGAATGAAGCTAAAGAGCCGTCCCGCCAAGATCGCCTTCTATTTGTTGAAGCTGATTCTGAGCGCGGCTCTGCTCTGGATCGTTTTCCGGAAAGTGGATCTGGCTTTGGTGCTAAGCAGCATTCTCAGCCTGCCTCCGGCGATATTGTTGCTTGTGTTTCTGCTTAGCGCCGTGCGCCACTTTTTGCAATTCAACAACTGGAACTGGGCTCTGAAGCTCAATCCGGACTACCGGGTCACTCCCGGACAGGTCTTCCGAACCTATATGCTGGGCATTCCCTTGCGCTTTATCCTGCCCGGAGGGAACGGCAGCTTTGCCAAAGTCTTCTTTGTGGATAACTCCTCCAAACTTGCCACCGCTGTCTCAACCCTCTCCGAAAAAGCGGTGATGACCTGGTCTATCATCCTCTTTGCAGCAATCGGCGCTCTTGCATATTATGCTCAATATCCTCTCTGGCTGAGGATCGCAGCCGTATTCCTGATCGCGGAGACACCGCACATTGCCTTGTTTGTGATGAAACAAGTGAAAGCATGGCAACGCTTTGAGCCCAATGCTAAGAAATATGGTCCCCATATGCTCCTGGCTCAGATCATGGCTGTGCTGATCACTTTGCTTCAATACTGGTTGTTGCTGAATTGCCTGCATAGCATATCTTTCAAACAGATAGTGATCCGGATCTCGCTCACCCAGTTTTCCAATATCATCCCCATCACCATCTCCGGGCTGGGATTGAGAGAATCCTTCGCCATGCACTTCCTGAACGGAACAGGAATAAGCGCCGGACAAGCCGTAACCGCTACCCTGAGTCTGTTTGTGTTGCAGGATCTGATTCCGGCGGTGATCGGTACAATGTTCTTCTGGAAAAGAGGGGTGAAGCGGTGAAGGGTTGCAGGGGTGCAGTGACTACACCCCTGCAACCCTTCACCCCTACAACCCTTCAAATAGCTGCTTTTCCACTCCCTCGATGATGATATGCAAGATCAGCATATGCATTTCCTGGATTCTGGCTGTGTTATCCGAGGGGATCAAGATCTCGTAATCGCATTCTCCGCATAGCTTTCCTCCATCTTTCCCCAGGAATGAGACCGTGAAACAACCCAATTCCTGAGCCTTGGATATCGCTTTGATCACATTCTCCGAATTCCCGCTGGTTGAAAGGCCGATCACGACGTCATTCGCTTTGGCAAAGGCTTCGACGCCTCTGGCAAAGACCTCGTCATAACTGTAGTCATTGGCAACGCAGGAGAGGTGGGCAGGATCGCTGAGCGCCAGTGCCGCCAAGGGGGGACGCTCTTGCTGATAGCGTCCTGTAAGCTCTTCCGCAAAGTGCATGGCATCTGCCATCGAGCCTCCGTTTCCGAAAATGATCACCTTAGCCTGGCTCTGGTAGCAGCGGGTGATCAGGTCGATGATCTCTTCGATCACAAAAAAGTTATCCGGGTCTTCCAGATAGTTGCCCAACAAGCTGTTAGCGTGTCTAAGCGCGGCGTGGATGAGTTCCTGCAAACTTCTTCCCTCTCACTTACAGATTTTCTTTGACTTTGACCACGGTTTTCAGCTCGGTTTCCTCGATCTCGTCGAATTCCTTGAGGATGTCATTGATCATGCGAGCCCTTTCCTTGTAAGGAATAAAGGCACTTTTGAAACCGTTCAGGATCACGTTTTTGATCACGGGATAGGAAAGCCCCAGTTCCTGAATCGCCAGCATATATTCGTCCGTCACAGTGGTGTCACTGATCACCCGGTTGTCCGTATTGAGCGTCACTCTTAGGCCGTAATCAATATAGAAATCAATGGGATGGCTGCGAATATCGGGAACTGCCTTGGTGTGGAAATTACTCTTGATGCAAATCTCCAGCGGAATGCGATGGTCGTTCACATAATTCAGCAGATCCCCGTCTTCCACCAGCCTGGTGCCATGTCCGATGCGGTGAGTTCCGCAATAGTGGATGGCTTGATGGATGCTTTCCGGACCGTAGGCTTCTCCGGCATGAATGGTGATATTGAGGTTGTTTTTGAGGGCGAGATCAAAGGCTTCTTTGTGATCTTTTGCGGGATGATTGTATTCTCCCCCCGCCAGATCAAAGCCGATAACGCCCTTATTTTTGAATGCGATAGCCAGCTCAGCCAGCTTCAGGGAAGTGGTCGGATCCATGTTGCGGATACCACAGATGATGACCCCGGTCTTGATCGGGAAATCACGTTCCGCCTGCTTCAAACCGTCGATCACAGCCTGGGAGATCTCGGTCAGCTTCAATCCGTTCAAGGTGTGCAAAATGGGAGAATAGCGCACTTCCATATAGCGAACGTTCTCCGCGGCAGCATCTTCCGCCAGTTCATAAGCCGCTCTCTTGAGTCCTTCTTTATCCTGCAAGACCAGATTCACGATGTGGAATCCGCGCAAATAATCTTCCAAACTGGTTGTATGTTCTCCGCAGACAATGAGTTTTGAGAGCTCTTTGGGGTCGCTGGTGGGAAGCTTGATATTGTGTTTTTTGGCCAGATCCAGGATGGTCGAGATCCGCACCGAGCCGTCCAAATGAACATGTAAGTCCGTCTTGGGCAGTTTTTTAATGAAATCACGGGTGAGCTTTATTTTCATCATCATATCCTCAATTTCTTTGTTTGAACAGAAAAGCACTAAGGGCTATTTGTGTCAATCTTTTATATGAGGTGCATTGTACGGGCGCTCGCTTTAGCGCCCTTTTAGAAAGGGGTTCAGGGGTGCAGGGTACGGGCGCTCGCCGTAGCGCCCTTGTGTGAGAGGGGTGCAGGGGTGCAGTCAGATAACCCCTAAACCCCTATAAAACAAGGGCGCTACGGCGAGCGCCCGTACACTACAACCCTTTCAATGCTTTCATTCCACCCAGCGTGGGTTTTCCTCCACAAGTTGTCTTAAAAAGATCCCAAACGCGGAAGCGGTCAGCTTTTTTTTCCAGATATGATAATAGGCCAAAAGGGCGATCCCCAGAGCTCCAAAGGCGTCCAAACTGAAGTCCTGCATGGTGTTGACCAAAGCCCGTTCAAAGCTGTAAACACTTCCCGCCAGAGTCGAATCCCTTCCTTTGAGCATATTCACCCCCAAGAGCTGATCGCAGCTGAATTCAAAGAGTTCCCAGAGCGCTCCGAAGGCCATCGTGAAACAAAAGACAAAGAGCGCCACAAAGCCCGGAGCCAGCTTCTGATCCATATTCTTATCTTTATTAAGCACAAAGATCAGGATCAAACCAATGTAGCTCACCATCATTGCCGAAGCCGAATGCAGCATATCGTCCCACCACAAAAAGCGGTAGAAAAAGCTGTGGATCTCCCCCAGGTACATCGCGCATAAAATGAAGAGCAGATAGACGCCGCGCACCGAGACCGGAAGGCGCAAGGGGCTGAGCTTCACCACTATTGAAGGCAGCAGCAAGAGCAAGATCGTGAGCCCCGCGGAAGCCAGGCTGACCCTGTCTCCAATTCTGATGTAATTAATGCAGGCATAGGCACTTAGGGCTATAATCAGATAGCGCGCAAGACGCTCGATCAAAGTGGCAGAGGGATGGAGTGATGGAGTGGTGTCGTGGTGAGGCGGTGTCGTTCTATTCATTCGTTTTCTAGCTCCCGGACCATTTCTTTCTTTTCCCCAAGGATTTTAGGATTTAGGGATTGTAAAGGATTTTCTTGAGTGGTGGGTGGAAACGTTTTAGCGTTTTGACGTTTTAACGTTCGTTGGTTAGCATCCATTTCTCTTGATTCCTAATTCATTGAGAAAGCGCAGCTTAATTCTTAATTCTTAATTTTTAGTTCGTTTTTCAGGTCTTCAATTTTTCTGATCTGCTCCGCTTGCAGATCCAGCAACTGCTTCCACTGTTGGTTCCTGAGTTCGTCGATTTTCTCATGCAGTGCCATGATCTCCAGTTCGGCTTTCAGATTCACCTCATAGTCGTGCTCAGCTGCCGCTCGATCATGCGCTGCCTGACGATTTTGGCTCATCATGATCACCGGAGCCTGGATCGCTGCCAGCATCGACAGGAAAAGGTTAAGCAGGATGAAGGGGTAAGGATCGAAGGGCTTTCCGTGATTGAGCAGAATGAAGACATTCAACCCGATCCAACAAGCCAGCACACAAATAAAAATGATAATGAAAGGCCAGCTCCCGCCAAAAGCAGCAACTTTATCTGCCAGTTTCTGTCCGAAACTGAGCTGTTGATCATCGTCTACCTGAAGATTCCGGCTGATCGGTTCTCTATCCGTCAGATGCTGCAGAATGTGCGTTTCTTTCTCGGTAAGAGCCTCCAGCTTTCGCTTCAGAAGCCTCTCCACATTGCCTTTGTAATCGTACATTTCTACTCCTTGGCTCAGAGTTTTTTTCCAAGGATTTCAGGATTTCAGGATTGTAAAGGAATTTCTTTGGTGGTGAGGTGGTGTCGTTTCATCAGTCACAGCACTGGCATAGCCTAATCTGCTAATCCGTTCACTCGTTAATCCCGATCATCCTCTTCATCCCGGGTCTATTTGTTTCCTCTTTTATGCGATTCCGGATGACCCGGGCGCTACGGTGAGCGCCCGTACATCATTCCCTGTGATCATAAGCCTGTCTGACCGCTATCATACCGCTTGCTAACCGCTTTCAATCCGCTTCACCAAGGGAGATGCAAGGGAGACGCAAGCCAGGGGCAGGGGGGCTGCCTAAAGGGAAGCAAAGGCAAAAAAGAAAATCTTGACTCAGATCGCAATTTCGAATTGATGTCAAAAAAAAATGAGACTCTGAACCGGGAGATTTGAACATGGAAAACATCCGCATCGGCATAGTGGGCAATATCGGAGTGGGGAAATCGACTTTTATCGAAGCCGCCAGTTCCGCGCCCCTGAACAAGATCCTGACCTCCGTTTACCCCAAACCCAACGGCACTGAGGGCGTTTTTGCCTTCGAAGAGAAATTCAATCCTATCGTACTCGATTCCTTTTATAAAGACCCCGTGGCAAATGCCTTCATGGCTCAGATCGAATTCTTCAATGGCAGATTGGAACGCCAGAAACAAATCCATTCCTGCAGAGGGATCGTGTTGGAAGACAGGACTTTGGCAGAGGACTACCACATCTTCGGGAAGGCTCAGCGCATCCTCCAAAACATGTCCGAACCCGAATTCATCGCCTATCAGCGCACCTATAGACTGATGACGGAACAGATCAAGGAACCCGACCTCCTGGTCTATTTCAAAGCGGATGTTCCGACCCTTTTGGAACGGATTCGGGAGAGGGGACGCGAGAGCGAACTTGCCATCCCTCCCACATATTTAGAGCTGCTAAATAATCTCTATGAAGATTTCATTGCCAATCATGTCAGCTGCCCCGTGCTGGTGATCGACGCGGAAAAGGAAGTCGACAAAATGGAATTCCTGCGCCGCACGGTCAACCGCATCGCGGAACAGATAAAGTCTTTGCAGTTAAGGGTTTCCAGTCCCGGGATCAGCGAATGGGTCAGCCTTCCGCAGACCGATGCCACTCTGAAGGCAATTGACGCGGAACGGAATCTGGAATCATTTCTGGCAGAACATCCCAAGCTGATCACCATTGCCGGAAATGTGGGACTGGGAAAATCGACCCTGACCGCGCTTATGGGACGCAGCCTGAAGATCAACACGCTGTATGAAAAACCGGAGGAAAATCCGCTCTTGGAGAAGTTTTTGGGGGATAAGAAGACCTATTGCTACCAATTACAGCTGCACTTTCTCGATATGCGTGCCAAACAGCGACGCCTTGGGAAAAGCGGCTCCGGAAGCTATGTGAAGGACCGTTCACTCCCGGAAGACCTGCTGGTCTTTTGCAATCAGTTCCACGCGGACGGATTGCTCACGGATGACGAATTGGACATGCTCGGCACCCAATTCCAGACCGTGAACCGGGAACTGCCTTCCTCAGACTTGATAATTCTACTGCAGGGAAGCCCCTCCTTAGCATGGGAAAGAATTCAGCAACGCGGCAGGGAAATGGAGATCGAAGGTGGCTGGAAATTCACTGAGATCAATAACTTGAACCACTGGTACAAATCCTACGGAGCGAATGTCTCCAAATTCGGTTTCCACAACGGACCCGTCCTCGAGATCGACGTCGAAAAACTCGACCTCACCAACCGCATCCACGTGGGCTATATCTTCGAAAGAGTGTTAGAAGTGCTGAATAGCTAAAATTTAGCGCAGCTTAATTTTTAATTCTTAATTCTTAATTAAAATCAGTACATGCTCAGCGGACTGATATCTCCATAGTAATCAATATAGCTGCGGAGCTCGGAAAGAAGTTCGGAAGAATCTTTATAGGCATTTTCGTCTTCCATGAAATTCTCCAGGATCTCCCAAACCGGGATCGAGATCACGTAGGTCTGATATTCAGTCTGCCACACGGCTCCGATCGCGTCTAAAGACTTTACCTTGCTGTCGTAAGGATAGGGAGCACTCGCCCATCCCGCACGGATCGCCAAAACCACCTGCGCGCAATTTGCCACCCAGTTGTAAGCGTCCCCTTCATTAGAGAAAAAACTGGAAGTCATCAAGACCTCATCTCCCTCATGCTCAATCACTTCACTATATGTGAAGATGGTCTTGAGGGCCTCCTCGATCCCCACCGCTCCCAAGGCCAGGACCGAGATCAAAATGATCAAAGACAAGGCAATTCGCTTTTTCATCGCACGTCCTTTTCAGCAGTTAAAACTCTGCTATGTAGCTGCTGAAACTAAACTAAGGCAGGGGGGGTGGATATGTCAATAAATTAATACTGTTGAAGGGGGAAAATATGAGGCTCTGTCAGAGATAGATCCGTTTCCAAAGCGGATAATCTGCCAATAAGCGCTCTGGAAATACCAATCAGAAGCCCCGGCTTCAACGTTGTTTACGTTATACCCGGCATAAGGTGCATTGAGATCACGCCAGAAATCCATTCCGATTTGCACTCCAGCCGGTCCGGTAATCCTGCAGTTAACTTCCACCCAGCATTTTTCGGCATTAACCGGCACCAGTGAACGGTATCGATTCCACAGGTGAAACACTCTGTCATTTCTATCGCTGGTATGCAAGCGGACGAAACCACTATCAGGATATGCGGTATACGGGATTTCGTCGTCGTGAAAATCACTGCTTCCAAACCAGGGATGCTTAAGATATAAGCCACCGGAGACGCTACCGGCAGTGCTGTAGTCGTCAGAGTACAAAAGTACGCTTTGCCCACCTATAACCGCATACAGACGCATATAATCCAAATCGATGTAGCTTGATTCATCCTGATCATCCAAATGTATCCCACAAAACCAGGGAGTCGCAGCAGAAAAACCATTTGGAGGAAGCAACATACTAACATAGCCCTCTGGATGAGCTACATAATCCGGAACCTCGCTATCTTCAGGCTTTACTAAGCTTGAACAAGTAAAAAGGGTGAACATGAGAATCATGAATATAATGAAACGAGCCATTTTCATAAGATCTCCTTGTATATATATCCTTCAAATATCTATAAATGTAATTCGATCAACTTTACCTACCGTGTCAAGTTCTTTCTTGCATGGAAAGTAAGGAGTTAAAGCAAGGATGTGGAGTCAATGTGGAATTTTCTTGACAGGGCAGATATATTAAAATTAATATCATTTTGGGAGATTTTAAATGTGATTGATAAAACTTTCTGTTTGGCTGGGACTCTTTTATAGTATACAAGGATGTTTATCTTATATAAATTGGAGTGATTATGAAGCAATTCATGTGTTTTCTTTTTGTGTTTCTAACAACCTTCGGCTTATGGTCAAATCCACCTGAGGACTACCTTGTCCCAGTTGATAGCCTTGTTGCGGTTGATTCCACTAGGGTAAGTTCACCGGGTTCATATCGTATTTTAGAAAAATACGAAGCTGACGAAATCTATTTCAGAATCAAGGAACTCAGGCTTTCGATCGACAGCCTTTATGTAAATTTTGACGAGTATTATGCTGGTAAGGTTGCCGAACTCGGATACGACGTTTCCCCCAAATCTCAGTTTGAAACCAGTTTGGAGTATTATCAGCGCGCCTCAACCTCCCTGGAAGTATTTAAAGATTTGTACTGGTCTCGCATTCATCCTCTCAAGATATCATTGAACAAGTTGCTTCAAGAACCGATTCGTGTCTTGATCCCATACAGTGACGTCACCTTCAAAAATTTTAATGCTGATGCCGGAATCTGTTATTTCAAGGTTAAAGATGGATTGTGGGGGGCTGACGTTAACTGTAGTCTGGACTATCTTGAGGGATCTGTTGCCAAGGAATTGGTTAATAACCTAAGTTCTTACACTTTCTATCTGGAGTATCGAGTCAACTATTTCGATATCTTCAAACCAGTCTCATTCAGCGCATTTAAGGAAGGGACTACATACTTTGCGGGTCGCATCTTAGACGAGATGGACACTATTACATACACTGATGTTTCCATGCAAACATTCAATTATACTGATTCCGGTAATGCGTTTTTCCGGTCCTGGTCTGATGAAGTTAATTACAACTCGCAGGGTCAACTCATCGAACCCTATAGTTTTAATATGGTCGACCTCTGCAACCCCCAGTCCAAGGGATATTGGGGATTGGATAAAGACTATTATCACTATACAAATCTCAGAGCCAATGGCGTTAACGTTTCGAACAACCTGAAATACCTGGGAACAGGTGGCCGCATTGACGATATGGATTTGAACACCAGAGTATCGAAACTTATCAGGCCGCAAGATAAGACCGGTCGATACACCCGAGGAAAGCATACCGTTGTTGTTGACGATGTCTATGGTAAGCACCACTGTGTTTTGTTCAGTCCGGACAGCAGGTTTGTCCTGATCGGGTCATCCAGTGCTCTTATTTTCAACCCTGAAACAGGACAAAAACTACATGATTTTGGGATTGAGGCACTTGATGCATCCTGGTCTGAAGATGGATCTAGAATTTCTCTTCTAACGCGATACTCTGTTCTGATCTATAATGCTATTGATCTTAGCTTGATCCAAGAGTATCAGATCGATAGCACAAAGAGCAGATTCTCTGCCGACGGAAGGTGGCTAATCGTGTCCAATCAGGTTAATAAAGACACCATGATCAGCAAGTATATATTCGTATCTTTGGAAAAAGAGAACCTGCGATACTCCAGAATTTTACCGATTCCTTTCGCAATGTCGACCTACAATGCAGAGATCATTTTCGGGAAGTACCTGATTATAACCATAGACGGCAAGGCACTTGCCTGTAAGGTTGATGACGACTACTCTGAACTACAGGAGATATTGGATTTTGATTCAGATTTCAATGTTGTCCCATCAGGAAACTCAATTATCAGCTCCGGAGGGAAAGAGTATTTTTTGAAACTGGATCAGGTGTACTGAGCCCGCTCTGACCCAACAAACTCATTGAAAGATACGCCACTCCGGAATTATGCACGGATATGGACTTGTACTCCAAATCCGTGCGGTTTTTAAGGAGGTCAAATGCTCTATTAAGCAAGCTTAGCATTATCCGCGTGACAAAGAATCCACAAAAGCATCAAAACAACTATCAAACAGGATATACGGTTGATGGTCAGTCTTTTGCAGGATTTATAAAAGCTCATCGTAATTTCTTCACCAAAGCCACCAGACAGTGCACAGACAGCTATCTGTTTACGTCCGTTATGATGGCCTATCCTGATTCCACGGCTATGTTCAGTTTCCTCACTCCGGATAAACAGAAGCTGAGCCTGAGGGTGAACTTCGAAAACTACCACAGTGCAATTCTTTACGGCCGTCCGGAAGCAAATGCCCGCTACTCCGGAGATATTCAATACGTGAATATCGGTCTGATCAGCGAGGAGGAAATTGAAGAGCTGATGCCTGAATTGGCAAGGGCACAAGGCATCATCTTCGACCTGCATGACTACCCTAACATCTGGATCAGGTTTACTGAGCACCTCCTGCAGGAAAAGGATAAGCTGGAGACGATGTATACAAAATGCTATCTCTATCCCGGCAGAGAGCTTCCCAGAACTGATTAGATCAAGCCTACAGGCTGGTATATGGAACCCGCGGAACCGCATCTGAGCGGCAAAATCGTCTTCCTCTGCGGAGCCAACAGTATCAGCAGAACGGAATCCTTCCTGCAGAACTTCAAATACAACAAGTTTGGCACGATCATCGGTCAGCCCACATCAGGAGTGACCGGAAACGTGCAAGGCACTTCAATGGCAGGAGGGATCGGGATCTGGTGGACCGGGATGTTCGTCGAAAACCCTGATGGCAGCAGATTCCACTGGGTGGGCGTGATCCCTGATATCTATGTGCAACCCGGCATCAAAGCCATAGCGGAAGGCAGAGACGGGGAACTGGAGCGAGCCTTGCTCTTCCTGCAAGAAGAACTGAAACTGGAGGAAGTCCCCCGAAAGATGTGAAAAAACTGATTGACAGATTTGACGGCTTGCGTATCCTTATCAAAAGGTACATGTATGATTGATTATGAAGCCAGGCTGGCCATTATCAGGAAGATATTGTGGGACTACAATATCTCCGGGGAGGATTGCATCTCTGTTTTGGAAGGAAAACAGCTCTTTGCCGGGCATTACAACGAGCAAAACCTGTTCATCAAGGTTCTGGAATCATTTCCCTGGTACACTGTTATGGATCTGATCCCCATGGACAGGATCAGGGCTTTATTGACTGAAGAGCTCATCAATAAGCTCCGGGCAGAGCAACTTAAGAAACGTTATGAATTCATTCGTGCCAGACTTTCAGAAGCTGTATAAAATCCAAGATCGGGTAATTCTGGCTCTGAAAGATGAGCTGGGTAGCTTTTACCTGACTGGTGGTACAGCACTTGGAAGATTCTATCTGGATCATAGATATAGCGAAGATCTCGACTTTTTCGTCAATGCTGATCCAGAGTTTTCCTCCAAAGTGAACCGGCTTTATCAGAAAATCAAGCTTTTTTTCACCCTCGATGAAGAATTGAGTATGGTCTCTGATTCCTATGCCAGATTATATTTGCGAGAAGAGCCTGGTTTGAAAATTGACCTGGTAAACGACGTCCCAGACAGGTGGGGTCCTCTGAACAAAACTCACGGATTCTGGATCGATAATCCTGCCAATATCCTATCCAACAAACTGGCTGCCATCCTGAACCGGGATGAACCTAAGGATGTTTTTGATATTGTGACACTTGCCTGCAATTACAGCTTTAACTGGAGAGAAGTTTATCTCCAGACTGCAAAAAAACAGCTGATCAGTGAAACAGATATCGGAATCAGGCTTAGCAGCTTTCCTGTCCAAATGCTCAGCAAGCAGCTTTGGATGAAGACAGACCAGGATTTGAAGCAGTTTTCAGACAAACTTATCACAATTTCAAACGATCTGATCTTTGCCAGAGACAATTCTCTGGGAGTGGGCAGACAGGATTTAGAAAAAGCGTCAATGCTCGAAGCAGCCCTTAAGTCATAGTTCTATTTGCTTCAAACCACACTGGAAAAGTATCAAGACTATTTTACGGTGATATCCGACAAATAGTCCGTACTATTTTACGGTAGCTCTGTACAAATAGTACGTTTTCTGCCGGGTTCGAGATATCTCTTGACAGCCTGATCAGGTTTCAGAGACCATGACGTGATCGTAAATATGCATAACGGAAGCTATAATGTGATCAAGAATATCGTCCCCATTGCAAGTCCTGTGGTTAACTATCTAACATATATTCAGGCTTATTGTGGCATAAATTGGCAAATTGAAGATAAAGTAAGCACGCATGGGTTTCTGCCTGATGAAGATCGTAGCTACCTAAAAGCTTGTTCCGCGGATTTGAGTTTCGGTGACGGGTCTCTTGCTTCCTTAGCCGAGGTTTTTTATTTCCTTCCGGCCTACATTTTTCGAGAAAACAGCGAAGGTCTTACAGAGTATTTTACTCGCTTGGCTCAATGCCACGACGTTAAGAATATGACTCCGCTGTTTGATGGCTACAGCCATCACATCAGCCGATTACGAGAGTTTAATCCCCATTTTCTATCGAATATCGCTTGCTTGGAACAGGAAGAAGTGCTCCTCAAAATCAAGCTGCTTTGCACAATATATAAGGCAAATTATCATAGATACATACAAACTAACTGGGACACTGACAAAGCAATAATAGAAAGAACATGTGATTATATCAACGAGCTCTTCGCTATGAACGACATCGTTGGCAAGTGGGAAGATCTGACAGGATTTGATTTGTTGGCAGATCAATATCAATTGATTATTGTTCCTTCACTTCAGTTCGGGCCAAGGGCAAATTCACTGCATTACGGTGTAAATATCTTCCCTGCCCTTACTGAATATTGCACCAGGGAATTCTTTGACCATTTTATCTCGCACGAAATTGGAACTCACATCCTCAAACCTCACACTATCGATAAAGTCCAGATATCAGAAGAGAATTTTCGTATCCCTTATATTGCTTTCGAGAATCTGGCAAAGCACCTCAACCTGAAGATTCTTTCCAAGGGGTACCGCTATGAACTCTGGGAAGACTATTATGAAGATTCGGTTTTTGAAAACATTTACAACAAGCTCGATTCCGCTTCGACAGAAGACATTAGCAGTATGTACTGTAATGCTATTGATCAATATAAGAGATTGAAATCATAGGATGTCTTAAGTGTACTGATTACCCTTATAGTTCAGATTTGACAGTTATTCGATTTTCGTCTGAGATTCCAGATATCTCTTGACAAACCCCCCACCCGGATAATTGTTTCGCTATATAACGATATGGATGTGGATATGAATGCACTGCAATTACTTAAAAGCCTGGGTGAGGAATCCCGTTTGCAGATCATTGCCCTGCTGGATCGCAAGGCATACTGCGTGGAAGATCTGGCGGAAGAGCTCAAGCTGGCTGTTTCCACCGTTTCCGCGCATCTGAAAAAGCTGCAGGAAGCCGGACTGGTCTATCCCGTCAAGGTGCAATATTACAGCGTCTATCATCTGAAGAAGGAGATTTTGGAAATGAAACTGAATGAACTCATTCCCCCGGAAACAAGAAGCGGAGCAAACAGCAGGCAGAGCTTACGGGATAAGGTGCTGAAGGTATATTTCAAGAATGGAAAGGTGCCGCGCCTGCCCACCCAAAACAAGAAACGCTGGATCGTCTATCTGGAGATCATCAAGCTCTTCCGGGCAGAGCACAGCTACAGCGAAAAAGAACTCAATGAGCTGATCCGCACGATTCACGAAGACTACTGTCTGGTGCGTCGGGAACTGGTGGATGAAGGCGTTTTGGAACGCAAAGACGGAATCTACCGCTTCGTGGAAAACTACCACGAGCATCCGGGCTTCTACCAGAAGATCTGGCAAATGAGCGAAGGATTGATCTCTTAGTCTATTTCAGAAGCAGCAGTTTGCGGCTGCATGATCCCCGGGACCAGCTCAGCCGGGCAAAATAGACTCCGGCTCCAAGCCGCTCTCCCCGCTCGTTACAGCCATCCCAAAGCCAGTCAACTTGAGATTTTGAGGAGGAATTGAGAACCGCAGTCCGCAGCAGCTGTCCCCGCAGATTGAAGATCTGCAGGTTGTAGACTCCGGTTTTGGGAGCACGGAAGCTGAGCTTGGTGCTGTTGTGGAAGGGATTTGGATGGTTGGACAGGATCGAGACGGGGCTGGCATCCTCGGCTGGATCTGCATTAGCCACTATCTCACCATTGAAGCTGATGATCCCGTTGCGTGCCACATTTAGCCATTTCCTTCCGTCCGGACCGAGCAGGATCCAGGTCTTTTCAGCATTTGTGAGTGCATGTCCGGCTGTATCCGTAGAATGCAGAACCCCATTTGACCAATGATAGAGGGGACCGAATCCCGAGCTGAGCCAGAGGCTGTGATCCGTGTCAACCACGAGGTCAAAGATACTGGCGGGAGGATCCCCAAAGGCAGAGAGATCCTGCATCTGAAATTCGTTCACAAAGAGCCGGGCCAATTGCCCCGTGCGGGTGCCTATCCACATATAGTCTCCATCCCTTTGCAGAGCGGTAAAGTTGTTTGTGTTGAACGGAGAGTTACTTGTGCTAAAAAATGCAACGTCATTTCCCAGCCAACGCACCAGCCCGTTGGAAGTGGCTATCCATTTACGGTTATACTGGTCAACTGCTATATCCTGGAGGTAGTTGCTTGGCAGCAGATGATTTGCCACACTCAGATAAACGTGTCCGGTCTGGTTTGTGATGTCCCAAGTGTAAATCGAGCTGTTATCGATCACGTGCAGTTTGTTATCCGGACCCCGGACTATTTGTTTGGGATGCCATAAACCTGAGGCCTCGCAATCGTAGACAGTCCAGCTATCTCCCACCACCCGCGTGAGATGGCCAAGGGTGCCGATCCAGATGCCACCCGTGGGATCGGCATAGATGCTGGCAATGGAATTGCTGCTGAGCTGAGAATTCTGGGTGTTGAATTGAGTCCAATTCTGCCCGTCCCAACGGAAGATTCCCTGGTTGATAGATCCCGCTACCCACAGATTTCCGGCCAAATCGATCGCGTAGTCTTCCAAATATGTGTAGTCGTGATAGTCCAGAGGATTTGTGGAGGAATCGCAAGCGATCCAGATCCCATCCTCAAATCTGAGGTATCCGGGTTCTGAATCATAAGGCCGGATAATGTTGAAGGTGAGATCGTTCTGATAGACAGAGAGTATATTCTTGGGCACAAGTCCGACACTGCTTACCGGATACAAGGTGGGGATGAGCTCGGGGCTTAATTTCGCCAATTGCGTTCGGGAGCAGACCCAGAGGATGTTATCAGATCCAAAGGCCATATCTGTGACAGTAAAACCGGCCCCCAGGATACTGTCTATCCGGAGCGGAGACCAGGCCTGTCCATCCCGGATCCACCAGGTCCCTCCATTATCTTGCGTCAGCAACCAAACTCTGCCTGAGGAATCCACTTCTATATTGCTAAGCTCACCGGCAAGAATATACTGGAGATGGGGTGCATCCCCGTAGAGATCAAGGGTAGACATTCCTCCATCGATCACTGAGCTAAGATAGGCATGAGACCAGCTTTCCCAGCCCACACCCGGAGTGTAGTTTTCAAAATAGGAAAAAGATAAGATCCAGAGCTCGCCGTTGGGTCCGGCTGCCAGATATGCAATCGGATAAGCGGGCAAGACCGAATTGGTGGGATTATATTCGGTCCAGCTCAAACCGTCAAATTTCAGAAGCACCGGATCATTACCCGAACTGTTGTGGGTCCAGATATTATCGTTTGCATCCACACACAGCCCCGATATAGTTTTGATCCCATGCGCGAAAAGGTAGTCATTATAATCCTCCCACAGGCTGCCATCCCAGCTGTAGAGCCCTGCTTTTTGCGTTCCGACCCAGAGTTTGTGCTCCTGATCGAAAGCCAGAGCAGTGATCTCGTTTGAACCCAGGGGGGAATTGGCAATGTGGAAGAGATGTTTTGAGCCGGTGGTTTTATCCACGCGCAGGAGACCGCCCTGTGTGCCCAAATAGAGATAATCAGGATCTTCTGCGGAACATAGGATGTTTGTGGTACTGGTGATGGTTTCAGACAGAAAATCCCTGTTTTGCGAGAAAAGCGATCCTAAGCCGAGCAGCAGGATCAGACAAGATATGACTGCAGTGTTCCTCATCTGTCACCTCCTGAGAATTCAGATGACCATATAGCCGGGAATATCGCAATTTTTATTCCCTTTTCAAAACATTTATCAAGGAATCCATCACCCTCTGCCAGCGGATGCTGAACCCAGATTTTTTTTATTTGACAGCCACAGAGCTATCCGATATGTGTGGATTTACATTAAAAAAGGGAGTTTGAAACTATGGACGGAAAGCAGCATTATCTGGAAGCAGCCGGCAAAGCCATGCGCTGGCATGCGGAAAACCGCGCAAAATTGCGCAATTGTAAGTTCGATACCATCGCGGTACACGGTCTTTATTCGATGCAGGAAGCCTTGGATTACAATCAGGGTTCGATCATCGAGCCGGTCTATCTTTCCACCTCGCAGGCTTTTCGCGATTCCGACGAAATGGAGCTTGCCCTCGGTTATCAGATCCCCACCTGGTGCTACAGCCGCATCGCCAATCCCAGCATGTATTATCTGGAAGGCTTGCTGGCCATGCTTGAAGAGTATCACACCGGGGTGGAAGCTTCCTGTCTGGCAACTTCATCCGGAATGTCCGCCATCCGCACGGCAGTGGACGAATTTCTACACCCCGACCCCAAGCATCCGGAGCGTCCGCGCAACTTTGTGGCTACTTCCCAAGTTTACGGAGGGACTTACCAGCTCTTCTCCGTACGCAAGGATCAGGAATGCCAGGTTGAATGGCGCAAGGTGATCAATTCCAACGACATAAGTGAGTGGGAAGCTCTGATCGATGAAAACACCCGCTTTCTCTATGGCGAAATGCCCAGCAATCCCACCCTTTCCTTCTTTGATGTGGCAGCTGTTGCCAAACTTGCGCACAAGCATGGGATTCCGTTGATCATCGATGCCACGGTTGCGACTCCTGCTCTGATGCGTCCTTTGGCACACGGAGCGGACATCGTGATCCAATCTGTCACCAAATCCCTGAGCTGCAGCGGATTTACCGTTGCGGGAGCGATCATAGCCAGAAAGAATATCCCCGCCAAGCTCGATAACGACGCGCTCAAAGCAGATTTCTGCACCTATCTGAAGCTCTTGCCGGCACGGGATTACGGTCCCAACCTCGGGCCTTTCCAATGCGCGATGGTGATCAACGACATCCGCACTTTGCGCATGCGCATGGACGTGATGTCTGAGAACACGC
>JAKLEY010000229.1 GCA_022711455.1 Candidatus Cloacimonadota bacterium | reverse complement strand
ACGAAAAAGAACAATACGATGGACAAAAACTATATCTTACTAATTCATTGTCATGCCTTTATACATATGGCATGTCACTTTTTTGGGGGTATGCCTTATATTTGCATTTTTAATAGAAAAATGACTCCACTTGCTGTCTGCCTAAGCTGCATGCTTGCCAATTGTTTGGCTATAGCGCAGTGGCAGCGGGCTCAGGGGGATGTCATGCCAATTGCCGGTATTCATATCAGCACATTGGCAGGTTCAGGTTTGCCAGTTGGAGTGCTATTCTTTCCTGATCAATGCGAATCGTATTGGAAGAAGCCTCTGATGTCCTCCGGGCTCAGCTTGGTCATCATT
Source organism: Candidatus Cloacimonadota bacterium (assembly GCA_022711455.1). Classification (GTDB taxonomy): domain Bacteria; phylum Cloacimonadota; class Cloacimonadia; order Cloacimonadales; family Cloacimonadaceae; genus PHBP01. Next base: position 2,503 of record JAKLEY010000229.1, on the reverse strand, counting down.
TGCTGGCCTTCTTCGATCACGGTGTTGAAGAGCTCGCGTTTGCTTTCCTGCAGGCGCATGATCTTCTCTTCCACCGTTCCTAAAGTGATGAGGCGGAAGACGTTGACCTTGTTCATCTGTCCGATCCTGTGCGTGCGGTCGATAGCCTGCTGTTCCACCTGAGGATTCCACCAGGGGTCATAGAGGATCACTGTATCCGCGGAAGTGAGGTTCAGGCCCGTTCCGCCTGCTTTGAGGCTGATCAGAAATACCTTGAGCATAGGATCCTGATTGAAGCGGTTGACCTGGGCCATGCGGTCTTTGGTCTGTCCATCCAGATAAGCATAGTCGTTCCCGGAAGTATCAAGTTGTTTGCGGATGATGCGCAGCATTTGCACGAACTGACTGAAGATGAGCACCTTATGTCCGCTCTCCAGCGAGTCGGTGAGGATCTCCATCAGCATTTCCAGCTTGGAGGAAAGCCCGGGATCGCTCAGCAGATCGGGATTGGCCAGGCTGGGGTGGTTGCAGACCTGGCGCAGTTTGGTGAGCGCGGTCAAGATATGGATATAAGAGGGTTCAGGGGCATTGGGGCTGGGGAAGAGCTTCTTTTGCACGCTATCCAGAATTTGCAGATAGATCTTTTCCTGCAGGGGATTGAGCTTGCACCAGGATACCTGTTCCTGCTTGTCCGGGAGCTCCAGCAGCACTTCTTTTTTGATCCTGCGCAGGATAAAGGGGCTGGCCAGACGGTTCAGCCGCAGACGGTTCTGTTCCCAGTTCTCACTGTGGATATAGTCCTTTTTGAAGCTGTTCAGATTTCCCAGATAGCCCGGCATCAGGAAATCGAAGATGGACCAGAGCTCGGTGAGATTGTTCTCGATAGGAGTTCCCGAAAGTGCCATCCTGTGACGCGCCTGCAGTTTCTTGATCGCGGAGGTCCTTTGGGCAGAGACGTTTTTGATGTTCTGCGCTTCGTCCAGAACTATCCAGTGGAATTGCTTGTCTTTGAGGATGGCAATGTCTCCCAGCACCAGCGAATAGCTCATGATAAAGAGGCGCACATTTGGCAAATTCAGCAGCTCGGTCCGGGTCAGCTTGTCTCCCTCCACCACCTGATAGCTGATATTGGTGTGAAACTTCTCGATCTCCGCGGCCCAGTTGTAGAGCAAGGTTTTGGGGCAGATGACCAGGCTGCAGCTTTCGGGAGGAGCTGCAGCGACTACTGTGAGCGCCTGAATGGTTTTTCCCAATCCCATTTCATCGGCCAGAATTCCGCTCAAATGATAATGTGCCAGCATGTTGAGCCAGGAACAGCCTGCTTTTTGATAACCGCGCAGGATGGTTTGAAGATAGTTGGGCAGGCTCTCTTCGCGAGCGCGTTTACGGGCCAGCAGTTCCACGAACATAGTCTGTAAATAGCTGTCTCCCATCACTCTGATCTCGGGGTTGTCCATCCCCAGACGCTGGTAATAGGGCAGGTTGAGCAGCCGGGCACGATAGGTCTGATCTGCTTTGAGTTCACTCACTCCCAGCAGTTTGCTCACCTCTTCTATCACACCGGGATTGCTGATAAAGATGGTACGTCCATCCTGAGTGTGCAGGAATTCCGCTTTGGACTGGAAGAATTTGCTGAGTTCCTCATGGGAAAAGCTGAGGTCTTTGTAACGATAATGGACATTATAGCTAAACCAATCGATCTCATCACCCCGGCTGACGTCTATCTCCACTTCCAGGCGGGCTTTATGCACGAAATCCCGCTGGATCTCAGGCGCGATCACGATCTCCCAATCCTCTTCCGAAAGCTCGAAGATAGTGCTCTTCAGCCTGGTGATGCTCTCTTCTCCGCTGAAGATGAGCTCCGAAAACTGCTCCAGCCGGTTCAGATCTGCGCCGGGCAGACCTGAGATCAGTTTTTCCGTTCTTTGAATGGTCTGAGTAGGGATCCTGAACCAGGCTGTGCGGTCCTGGCCGTCTTCAAGATAGGAAGTGCGGATCAAAGGGGATCTGAAGCGGATCACGGAGAGCGGGATAAGAGCTTGATTGGAATATCTCAGCCACCCCGCAAGGCGATAACTGTCTTCAACTTTGGAGAGTTCCAGACGTATGAGTGGAGTCTCGTCGATGATCCGGGGCAGCTCTATGGTCTCGTCAAAATCGAGATAAATATCATACTTGCGCAGCTCATGAGAAACGATCGCCCGGTAGTAGACCAGATCTTTTTCCTTCAAGATCAGCTGACCGAGAAAAGCTTTATCGATGATGGCATTGTCCAACGGCAGATAAACGGTGTAGACCTGATTGCGGAAGAAGAGCCAGCTGGGAAAGCCCGCAAACCAGCAGGAAAGCTCGTCCACGATGATCGGGCTGAGCCGAAAGTTCTTTTTGCCGGAGGGCTCGATCCGAAAGCTCAGCTTATAATCCGCAGCGTGAAACTGCAGGGGTTCAGAGGTTTCCCGAACGCGTGCCAAGCTTCCGAGGCGCGAAAGCATTGCCAGGGCTCCGGGGAAATCCTTTTTGTAGA
>JAKLEY010000228.1 GCA_022711455.1 Candidatus Cloacimonadota bacterium | reverse complement strand
TTGTCTATATGCTCACTCAAGCCCGCACCATGAGTTTTTGGGATTCAGGAGAATATGCCACTTGCATCAGTATCCTTGGTGTTCCTCATCCCCCCGGAAACCCTTTCTATATCTTATTTGGCAGAGCGTTTATCTCTCTCTTTGGCTGGATCGCCAGTGATGCAGTGTTGGCTGCCTTTATCTCATGCCTCACTTCAGCTTTTGCTGTGATGTTTACCTACCTGATCACAGTCAAGCTCAGCAGCATGTTCCGCATCAAGGCCTCTGAGGCCATCTTTGCCGGAGTGATAGCGGCGATGTTCACAGCTTTTTCTTTCACTTTCTGGATGAACGCGATCGAGGCGGAAGTTTATTCCGGCTTGGTGTTCTTTGTCAATCTGATCTTCTGGATCACCTTGATCTGGCTTGAGAAATCTCGTGAGTACGATCATCAAAACCTTTTACTCCTGATCATCTACCTCTTTTTCCTGGGCTTCTGCGTGCATCAAACTGCCTTGCAAATTGCTCCCGCAATGCTGTTCATTGTTGTCTATCCCATGCTGCAGACAGGTGTTAAAAAGAGCAATTTCTGGGTGAAGGTGATCGGTTATACAGCTCTTGTTATCGGTGGTTATGCCATCTTTGGCGCTATCGGAAAGGGCATCATGGTTGATGATTTTGATAAATGGGGCTTTGCCCTGGTAACCTTGTTCATCCTCTATTTTGAGCTGAAGGATATCATAGACAAGCGCGTATGGGGGCTTGCGATCTTCCTTGTTTTGCTTGGCATGTCTTCACATCTATTCCTGATGGTTCGGGCTGCCGACAGGCCTTTTATCAACGAAGGCACACCCAGCACTCTCTCCACCTTCTCCGACTATGTGCTGCGTAAACAATATGGCCAAACTTCTTTCATGGTTCGCCGCAGCAGTTTCTTCAGCAACCAGTTCGGTTTCCATTTCCTGCGCTATTTTAGCATGCAATGGTTCAATGCGGAAGGCCTTGCAGCCTTCTCCAGGATCCCTGCCAACATTCTCAGTTGGCTAGGAGCTTTGATCATTGCGTCTCTGGGAGTGATTGGAGGTTGGTTCCATCTGAAGCAAAACCGGCACAGCTTCCGCTATTTTCTGGTAGTACTGCTCTTCACAACAGTGATCATGGTTTTTGTGATGAATCTTTCAGACGCTGAGGTCAGAGATCGTGATTATTTCTTTGTGGTAGCTTACAACATGTGGGCGATCTGGCTGGGGATCGGCTCGCTGGCTCTGGTTCATTTCACAAGGAGCAAAGCAGCCAAAACGGCACTGTTGATCCTGCTGGCCGCGCTACCCCTCGTGAATCTGGTCTCGCAATACAATTTGCATGATCGTTCAAAAGAGTACATCGCTCTGGACTATGGTGTCAATTTCCTAAACTCATTGGAAGAGAATGCGATCATCTTTACGAATGGTGACAACGACACTTTCCCGCTGTGGTACGCGCAGGCTGTGGCTGATCCTCATGCCAAAGAGCTGATCCATAAAGCTTCAGGAATTTATCCCACGGCTGAGAGCCAGGCTGCCATCCGGTCTGCCATGGAATATAAAAACAAGTATCTCAAAGGAATCCGCAAAGATGTCTCGATCGCCAATCTCTCACTGTTGAACACTCCCTGGTATGTGCATCAGCTCAGAGATAAGGAGGGAATTCTGTTCAACCTGGATAAGGATTCCATCGATAAAATGGATTATGACATGCAGCGCAATGCCAAAGGCGATGCTTTTGTCTTCCGCGCCGAACCTGAAAACCACCCGGAACTGGCTTTCGGCTTTGAATTCGGTGATCCTCCCGCCTGGCGTCAGGATCAGGGTTTGATCCGCTCGGACCTTGCTGTGATGCAGATAATTAAAGACAATTTTGGCAAGCGCCCCATCTATTTTGCCGTAACCTGCCAAAGCTATATCGGATTTGAAGAATTCACCCGCAACGAAGGCATGGTGGCGCACGTAGTCCACACTAAAGGTATGGACCAGCTGGGTATCCAGCGTCTGCTGCAAAATATAGATTCTGTCTATCAATACCGTTCCATCGGTGACGCGCGGGTCTATAAAGATGCCAATATGAAATCCCTGGTTCAGAATTATGGCTCCGGTTTTGCCAAGGCAGCCCAATACTATGTCGCTCAGGGAGACTATAAAAAAGCTCTCTCATATGCGGAACGGGCTAAAAAATTCATTGATAATGAAGTGAAGCTCTCTGAGTTTTACATTGCATATTACTCAGCTCTCGGCAAATGGGACGATCTGGATAAATTCATCCAGCGCAATATCCTGCCGCAAGATCGCGGTCCCGACATATATGTCAGCTATGTTATCCTGCACATGATGGAGAAACACCCTTCCAAGACCCTGGAATACATCGAAAAAGGTATGCTGCTTTATCCGGGAGAGGAAGTCTTTGCTCAGGTGGCAGCGCAATACACTCAGGATCTGGTACCCAAAGCTGATGTGGTCGCCCTTTTTGACAGAATGAAATCTACCTTGCTCTACAATCTCCAACCTTATTATGATCTGCTGAATGACCCCGGGACTTTGGATTCGTTGGCAATGTGAACCATTACAGACGCTTGCTTAGCGCCTGAGCTCCCGGCACACCTCAGGCACGCCCCCGGCATGCTGCAGGCATAACCATGCTTGCAGCATGCTTGCGGCATACCTGTAGATTAAAGGCAGGTTCGGATGCCGATCCGAACTAACTGTACAGGCGGTCGCCGTACCGCCTATAAACAAAGTGCTATATAATCTTGGGATCGGCGCTACAGCGAGCGCCGGTACACATCAGCCTAAGTCTCTAACTCGTTCAGACTCTGCCTATCGAGTAATACTCAAATCCCAATTC
>JAKLEY010000227.1 GCA_022711455.1 Candidatus Cloacimonadota bacterium | reverse complement strand
CGGTTCCACCCAGGTCAAGCAAAGGGCTGAGAAACCGTGACATAGTGTATCCCGCAATGATGTTTTGAGCGCCAAAACTTTCCCCGGTTTCGATCAGGTCTCCGTTTTGGGATACTTCGGTGCGTTCCATCGAGCCGAAATTGAGATATTTGAGCATCACACCCCAGGCAGAGAAAGTGTCCTGAGCTTTGATGAATTGCACGGAACCACCATTGGCACCGCTGTAATAATTCATGAAGGTACTGCTGACTTGCGAATCCTCCATGCGGATGATCGAAGCCGGATTAAACTGCATTCCATCAGGGTTCTTAACTACTCCCATCAGGGCTTGCCCCATGGCATTCGCGCGGGCGGAATAGATGATCTTGAGCGTGGCGAAACCGGTTGTTCCGGCATCATCGTTCACTGCCCCCAGAAAAGTATTAAGCGTCAGCGCTAAGCTGAGCAAGAATAGAGTCTTCAATTCTGCACGCATATTCGTAGAGCTCCGTTTCGGTCTGCGAGCCGATGATCTCAGCTCTTTTTTCATCCTGACGCAAATACTCGGAAAGACAGCGCAGGATCTTCATATACTCCTGATTGGAGTTCTGCGGAACTGCGATCATAAAGACCAACCTTACCGGCTGACTATCCACAGAGTTGAAATCCAGGGGGCTTTTGATCTTGATCACAGCGATTCGCAACCTGTTCACCGTTAAGTCTCTGGCATGAGGAATCGCCACCTCACGTCCTATCCCTGTGCTCATGATCTCTTCTCTGCCCTTCACTGCGGCTGCAAAGCGATCAGGAAAACTGAGACATCCGCTTTCTGAAAGCAGATTGACCATAAAATCAAGGCATTCATTTTTGGTGGCAAATTGATCTACGATCCTTGCCAATTCAATGTGAAACAATTTATTCATCTTCTCACCAAATTCATTACTATCGGGACAGCTTTTTTTTTAATCCCAATACCGTCAACCTCTTTATCATGATCATGCCGAAAAGCTCTCAGGTTCAGGCTTTGACCCTTTGGATCTCGGTCGGGTCGGCACACTTGTATGGCAGTCGCACGGTAACTTTGGTTCCCTTATTCAGTTTGCTCTCGATCGTGATCTCTCCGGACAGGCGATCCACGTATTTTTTAACCAGGATCAAACCCAGCCCGCTGCCTATCTCCAGAGCAGTTCCGAGGCTACGGAGGTCATTGTCGATGGCAAAGAGGTTTTTTAAGCGTTGCCGGCTCATCCCTATGCCATTATCAAGCACCTGCAACACAACGCTCTCTCCTTCAATATACGCATTGATCGCAATGCTTTGTCCATGTTCGGAATACTTCACGGCGTTAGAGATCAAATTGCGCAGTATAGATTCCAGAGTTCTGAGGTCGATATCCAGAGTCAGGCCTTCAGGCACGCTCAGCTCAAAGTTTATCTCTTTGGCACGGATATGTTTGTGATGATATCTCAGGGTTTCCGAAACCAACTGACCCAGCTTGAGAGATTGAGGTTTCAGCTTGATTGATCCATTTTGCAAGCGCGACCATTCCACCAGATTTTCCAGCAGTACTGAGATGGAATAAGCGGAGCTGTGGATCTGAGAGCAAAAATCGATCACCTGCTCCATGTTTAGCTGATCCTGGCTTTGAGTGAGGAAGTCAGCAGTGCTGAGGATTGCGTAAATTGGATTCTGGAGGTCGTGCGCAATGATGTCCAGAAATTTATCTTTTTTGAGATTTGCTTCCAGGAGTTCACTCGCAAGGCTGTCGAGACGTTCCTGGTTTTTTTTCAGATCGCTGATGTCCGTGATGAAACCATCCAGAAACACAGCATTTCCCCTATCATCGTAGACAGCAATACCTCGTTCCCAGACCCATTTGATCTCACCGGATGGACAGATTATCCGGTATTCCATTTGAAACTGCCGGTTCTGAAGCACTCCCAGACGCACAGCTTCACTCACCAGGGCTCTGTCATCAGGGTGGATCATGTCGTTATAGGACAGATCCCGATTCTTTAACAGTTCCTGAGGAGAATAACCCGTGAGGGAAAAACAGCCCTCGGACAGAAACAGCATGGACCACTTGGAGTCGTTCTCACACCTGTAAGCCATGCCCGGCAGGTTGTGTAACAGATTGGCCATCAGTTCTTGCGAGGTATTGCCTGTCTCTCGCTTCCGGTCTTTGCTAAGTGTCTGAATGTCAATACTATTCATCAATTTCTCCAGACGGAGATAGCTACCTGCGAAGGCTGTGGATGTCAACATTTATTTTAGACACAGTCCTAATCCGAACCCTGAGCCCAGGGATACGGAAATTGATCGATGGGATCAAACCTGATATTGTCTTCTATCTGGCTCTCTTCATTGCAATTCCGCAGTGATCAGGAAAAAGCGCCGTCCGCCAGTAGCAGGTTCAGAGAAGCTTCTCAGATTGCCATCCACAGTGTCGTAGAAATATTCCGGAGACGCGCTCAGGTCAGGGCTATCAGAAGCATAGACCTTGAACCAGGATGGCGTGAAGGGATATGTCCAATTCAAGAGATAATTGCCACCGGCCTGCAGGCTGACTGTCAGATCATGAACCGGAGGCAGTTCCCCCCAACTGATGCGGTGATAAGAATCTCCGTCATAATTCTCTCCCGCAAATTCTCCAGTGGCCCCGATCAGGTAGACCATTCCCTGGTTTACGGTTTTGGAGACGTTGGCACAATTGAGGAGCCTGGCAGGGAAAACAGCATTCAGGATAACGATCTCCTGACTGTTGTTCAGTGATAGTAGCTGACTTGGAGATGAAATGGTACCGGCAGTCCCCTCGGTGAAAGTGCATGCTGTAAAGTTGTTGGAGGGATCAACCGTGGCACCCGACTGGACCTGCAGACCGTTACCATCCATACTCTTAAAGAT
>JAKLEY010000226.1 GCA_022711455.1 Candidatus Cloacimonadota bacterium | reverse complement strand
CCTTGAGCAAGCTGCTGTCTCTGTGGATGGTCTTGATGATATGCTCTGCCACAAACTTGCTGCCCATGCGAGCCTGTTGCCAGATATCTGGATTGTTATTCCTGAAGTCTGTGCACCACCTTCTCAGAGTGGGAATGCTGCTCCTCGATTCAAAGTAGCCAAGCCGGGCTTGGGCTTTCAGCAGTTTGATAGCAGAGCCGATCTTAACCCGATTGGGATGCAGTAGCATGCTCAGCAGGATTTGGCTCTCAAGCTCTGATACCTTGCGTTTCCTGGTGGTATTCCAATTGCTGTGGACGAGAGCAAACATGTTGTAGTCTGATTGCAGATATTGCTCTATCCAGGTGCGGATAGTCCGCTCACAGCGTTTGTTCCGCATTTGATACAGTTCCGGCACCAATAATCCACGGTTGTAATCAAGCACTATCTGTTTCCATTCCTCCGTTCTGGATTCACAATCCCGCAGCCGGTTCAGCACAACAGAGCAGAAATGTCCCAGCAGTTTTGCCTCTTCCAATCTACGCAAAGGCAGATTGGCATCTTTACTCAGATCCGGATACTCCGTTACCGAATGATCTTTGTCCGCAGCATTGTCATCTTGATGCCCATCCTGAGATAAAGTTGGTTCATCACGCAAACCCACTTTGGGTTCATCAATACTTGGCACTGTGACACATTTCTCGGGAGATAAATTGTCACAGCGCTCAAAGCCTTTCCCATTCAGCATCTCCGGCATTTCATGTTCTTTCTGAACCACTGTGACAGCTGTCACAGTGCTTGATTTGTCACAGTTGTCTTGCCATAAACCGCCCTGCCGATGAGCTTGAAAAGTCGCTTTCATCAGCGCCTCCCTTATTGCAATAGTAGGTTCTACTATCCTATACTGCAATATGTTGGGAAGTCCTTTCTGCCGTGAATGCGCTGAGAATGCAAGAAATCTGCCACACTAATCCTTGTTAGTGATCCGACCATCATATATCCATAAACCCAGCCTCTTTTATCTCCCAAGAACCTCAAAGAAGCAAAATAACCATTGAAGCAAACCCCTGCTCAAAGACCATAAACAAATAGCATAAAGACTTTTCCCAAAGCGCTTTAGACCGATTTCAGACTTTATCCAGTTCTCCCACACCACCCACCACTGTGACAATAAAAGCCTTAACAAATCTGATGAGCTCTCCTAATAATCTGATTATCCGAAAGCAGTCCGATATCAGCGTATATTTGAAAGAATCGTGATATCGAAACGTCCAAAACCGTCCAAAGACCACTGTGACACAATCCAAAGCCAGTCTTATCTATCTCTCTGCCTCATAAACCCATACGACCACTGTGACATGTGATACTGATTTGAAGATTTGGGTGAGAACTTATACCGTGGTTGTCTTACCGACGCCGCCTTTTTGGTTTACGATCGTTATTACTCTTGCCATATAATCTTATACTATCCTGTCAGTGTTTTAACTGCTCCCTTTCCAGGCAATGGATGGCGCGGTGGCCGTATGCGAAGTCCATCCCGATCAGCAGCTTGGGGTCCAGCGGAGCGATGTCTTCCAGTTCTTTGGCTTTGTAAAAGAGGACCTTGCCCCCGGGTTTGAGCATTGCGTGCAGCGGTCTGAGATACCGTTCTTCCATTCTCACCGCGCGGCAAAGCACCAGATCGAAACTCCCTGGGCTCCAGCGCAATTCCTCAAGGCGTCCGCACACAGCATCGCAACCTTCAAGTTCAAGCGCGGCAACCATTTCTTCCAAGGCAACCGTCTTCTTGCGGGTAGCGTCCAACAGCGTCATCCGGCACGCGGGAACGGCAAGCTTGACGGGAATTCCCGGCAAACCTCCACCCGAACCGAAATCCAGAACTTTTTTTCCAGAGAAGTCAAGACATTTCAGAGGCAGAAGGCTGTCAAGGAAATGCTTGGTCCAGAGTTCCCCCTCCTGAGTGGATCGGGAAAAGAGGTTCAACCGCTTGTTCATTTCCATCAGCAGGTCCAGATAGCGTTCAAAATGATGCAGCGCAGCTTCCTGGTCAGCCAGCCCCAAATCGTTGAGAAACTGTATAAACAGACTTTTCTCATCGCTCACGGCTGTGCCTCCGTTGGCATATTGCGCAATAGCGCTTGCACCAGAAACGAGGGATCGGAACTCATCAACATAAGCATTTCCCTCGCGGCGGGGTTTCTGTTCTGCAGCAATGAGCGCGCGGTGATATAGCGGAATCGCTCGCTGGGATGATCTTTATAGCCTCTTAAAAGTTCCACCGCGCGGGGGGTGTTCACCCCTGACAGCACGGACAGGCAAGCAGTTTCATACTTGCTTTGCTCCATCAGGCGCTCCACATAATCCACCAGCAGGCTATCGCCCACTCCCGCCAGCAAGCTCATCGCGTTCTTTGCCGCAAGGCTGTCGGATCCCAAGATCAAGGGACGGAGCTCTCCGGCAAAATCCGGTGAGGTCTTTACCAATTCCTCCAAAGCCCTGTATTCCAGCCCTGAATCCGTGCCGAACTTGTGTTTTATGACATAGGGAATTGCTTCCTTTGCCCGGGCAACAAGGATGGCCCTGGCAGCACGCACCCGCTGGACCGCAGACCCCACCTCCCATTCCGAGGCGGCCGCGAAAATATCCTCGATGCTGTCCGTGCTGTCTGGCAAAGCCGCAGCGGCGGCAAGTTCTTCGATCTCTGTCTTTGCCACGGTGTTCATTTCCACATCCCTGCCAATGCCGTAAGTTCCTCTTTGCCAAGTCTTATCGTTGGCCTGCAGGGTGTCCGGATAGACGTCTTTACCCCCGGCGTCCAGAAACAGGCCCAATCCTCCGGTACTGCGGCTGAAATTCGCCGAACCGTAGTTCTGGACTTCTTTCCGCTCATAGCGATCATCGCCGCTTTTATCCACAAACACCGCGACCGAATTGGTCAAAGCCAGCCCA
>JAKLEY010000225.1 GCA_022711455.1 Candidatus Cloacimonadota bacterium | reverse complement strand
AAGATAACAAAGGTCTTGAGCCACTGCTTTGCTCATGTCACGAGGTATAACATCCTCGAATATGGGGGTAAATGGACAGAAGCCCAGCAATTGATCTTACCTTGTTTGAAAAATGGGGGGATGTGAGAAGAAAAAATGCCTTGACAACAATTGCAGCCGGCATGGGAATTGCATCCGTGAAAGTTTGCAAGCTATCCTTGGATAAGGGTGAGGAGCTTATGCTGAATCGTGGCTTAACATTCTGTATTATGATGCTTTTGGCAGTTTTCTGCCTGGGGGAGGAATTCCCCCTCCGGTTGAACAGCAGGCTGGATTGGAAGGGCTCTGTTCTCCCCTGCGCGGATAACTCCCATATCGTTTACCGGGTAGATACCTCATTGGGAACCTCTCAGATCCTTGCCGATAAGGTTTCAGCCACCGGAAACCTGGTCTGGAACAACGCTCTGCAGCTGGCTGAGACACCAGAGCCTAAATACCTGCTGGGAGTAGTTCCGAGTTCGGATGGTTGCCAGATCGCGGTCTGGATCCAGAAATCAACAGACTCCGGCTATGCTATCTGCCACATGAAGATAGACAGCAACGGCATCCGGCAATGGGCTATGCCGGGAACAGCTGCCTCGGGCTTGTCAACTTTTGTGCTTGCAAGGGTGGTTCCAAATCAAACCGGGGGATTCTACCTGATCTACAGAGGCTTTCTCAACGATAACACGATCCTGATGAATAATTTCGGAGCGGACGGCACCAGCCTCTGGGCAGAGCCCCGCATTCTGTTGAGTCACTCCGACAGAATTGATCTGGAATCTGCCTGGCCGGATGGCAGCGGAGGCTTCCTCGCGAATCTCCTGAAACGCTCTTCTACCATCAACTGGACGTCTCATCTGATCCGGATCAACTCTGCCGGAGAGATCCAGGGAGCCAGTCCCCTCCTGCCCCAATCCCCTTTTACGGGAACAAATTACAAGCTTCTGGCCTCCCCCCAGGGAGATTTCCTGATCCACAGGCTGGTCGACAACGGTGATTCCAATCTCCAGCTGCAAAAGCTTGATACTGCAGGAAATCTGCTCTGTCAAACCCGGACTTTCCCTATAGCCTCCGGATCTTACATCACGGGCTGTGAACTTGATCTCTTTGAGGATGGCAGAGTCCTGGCCGCGTTCGAAACTCAGATCGGGGTGGCGGATGATTTCCGGCTCAGATTTCAGATCTTCAATGCTGAGCTCAATCCAGCCTGGCAAGGAGGATGTCTGGAAACCATGTTCTCCCATCCGGAAAGTTCCGAACTGAGCACTGAGATCAGTCCTGATGGTGCTTACTGGCTATTCTGGCAAGGCCGGATAGCCGGTTTTAACCCGGCTGGTCAATCCATTCTGCCCAATGACGGACTTCCGATCACAGAACACGAGGCTGAAACCCCTGTGCTCTCCTGTGCAGACGGAAACTGTCTGCTGGTCTGGGCTGAAAGCCCAAGCACACATCAACTGCGCAGACAGGTCCTAAATCCCATGGGTTCGGCTTTACTGCCAACGGGAGGCTTACTGCTCGCTAACTGTTTGGAAAGCAACGCGGAGAACGCCAGAGTTTATGCCCTGGGCAACCGTTGGATCAGCCTCTGGGAAGATGAGCGAGTGGTCTTTAGCGCCGGTCAGATCTACTATCAGATCTTGCAGGGAGACCAAGCCTTGTTGGAACCACAAGGCAGAGCCCTCAATCCCTACTCTGCAAATTCGGATCACTTCATGGATAGCATAGTGCTTCCGGACAATAGCTTAGCCATCCTCTACGGCACCTGGATCGCCGAGCAATACTCCGTTTGGCTCCAGATCATCGACCACAACGGAGACAAAGCCTACCCCGGACGGGGGATTCAGGTCAGTCTGGAACAGGAATCCAGCACCGTCCACAATTTCCATTTGGGCTTTGACGGAACGGATTTTTATATTGGCTGGAACCGCCTGCGTACGGGAATCGGCAAATTTGTTGTGGCACAGAGAGTTTCGGGTGGCGTGGCACAATGGGGAAGCAGCGGATTGATCGTCCAGACCTATCCCATGTCGGGCTCATATTATCTGGTAGCTGTCCATAAAGACTGTCTTGTCTGGACCCGGCATCCCAGCACGGATCCCAACACTCAGCTGATGGCGCTGCGTCTGGATGAGGCAGGTTTTCCGGTCACAGGCTGGGCGGCTGAGGGTCTGTGCGTCGCTTCCACTCCCGGAAACTCAAATTACATTTCTTCAGGTCTGCTGCAGGATAAATATATGTTCATCTACAGCGATCCGCAGAATTCGACAGGAACGCGGAGGGCTCAACTGCTTGCGCCAAATGGAACCCTGCTCTGGGGACCGGAGGGGATCAGCCTCTTTGGCACGCAAACTTATTGCTCCATCCTCGATCTGGTCTATGACGATAAATGCAGTCTGATCTACACCTGGGGCTCCAATCCGGGCCTGCGTTTCATGCGCGTCAACCAAGCTGGTATACTGGAAGCTGATCCGGAGGACAACCTCATCTCCCCGATCTCCTTTACCGGAGAGGGACTGAGTCTGATCCGCTATGCGGGAGGTGACTACAGCTGTTTCTACAGCCACCCCGATCCGGTTCAACCCGCCTGGTATGGCAGAAATCTCTATTGCCAGCAAATCAACAGCGAGGGAAGACCATGGGGTGTTCACACAATAACAGATGCTTATGAAGACCAAACCCTGCCTTGGGCAGCCGCGCAGGGAGATTTTTCTTTAGTAGTCTGGAAAGACCTCCGCGCCAATCTCCCCGGCTATTCCGAAGATCGCAATTCAGTCTATGCCTCCGTCTTCCAGAGCAATTCTCTGGGCGTGGAAGAGGGTGTCCCTCAGCCGGTTACGAGTATTATCAGGAACTATCCCAATCCCTTCCGAAGCAGCACCACCATCCAATACATCCTGGATCGGAGCAGCCATGTAAAATTAGAGATCTACAACCTGAGAGGACAGCTGGTG
>JAKLEY010000224.1 GCA_022711455.1 Candidatus Cloacimonadota bacterium | reverse complement strand
AACGGAAGGCTTTGGTGTTGATGATAGCCACACCAAGCACGGCGCAGTTGGTTGTGATGAGGGGAAGATAGACGCCCAGAGCTTTATACAGGGAGGGAGCGTTTTTCAGAATCACCATTTCCACAAACTGGACCAGAGCAGCGATCGTGAGGATAAAAGCGATGGTCTGCAAATATTCCAGATGATAGGGGATGAGCAGATATTTCTGGATCAGGAAGGTGAAGGAAGAGGCGATGGTCATCACGAAGATAACTGCCAATCCCATGCCCAGAGCTGAATCCAGCCGTTTGGAAACTCCCAGATAGGGGCAGAGCCCCAAAAAACGGGAGAGCACGAAATTCTGTATAAAGATGGCAGACATTGCCATCACGAAGAGTTCGCCGAGATAACCCATTATTTCCTCCCTTTGAGCAGATTCATGCCTGCCATCAGGAAGCCCAGGGTGATAAAGGCTCCGGGCGCGAGAATCGCAACCAGCATGGGTTCATAAGTGCTTGGCAGCACATGGATCTTGAGCCAGGTGCCATTACCCAGGATCTCACGGATGCTGGCAACGACTGTGAGCGAGAGCGTGAAGCCAAGCCCCATGCCGATCCCGTCTGCCATGGAATTGAGCATGTTGTTTTTTCCGGCAAAGGCTTCCGCCCGTCCCAGAATGATGCAATTCACCACGATCAGCGGGATAAATATCCCCAGGCTCTTGTGCAGCGCAGGGACGTAGGCTGCCATGGACATATCCACAATGGACACGAAGGCCGCGATCACCACCACGTAGATGGGGATGCGGATCTTATCCGGGGTGATATTCTTGATCAGTGAGATCATGATGTTGGAGCAGACCAGCACGAAGGTGGCTGCCATACCCATGCCCAGCGCGTTGTCGACCGAGGTCGAAGTCGCAAGAGTTGGGCACATTCCCAGCACGATCACAAAGATCGGGTTTTCTTTGATGATACCTTTGGTCAATTCGGAGATAAAACTCATTTCTCTGCTCCTGTTTTTGCCGCGTTGGAATCTGTTTCCAGATCTTTGCGCAAGACGGCAATGCCGGTTCTGATGCTGTTGGTGACAGCGCGGGAAGTGATCGTGGCTCCGGAGAGTGCTTTGATCTTGCCTCCGTCTTTATCGACCTGCAACTCAGCTTCAGGCTTGCCCTTGAATTGATCGGTGAAGAAGGGCTGAGTGGAATTGGTGCCCAGACCGGGGGTCTCGTTCTGTTCCACCACGTTTATGCTGGTGACTTTCATGTCTTTATCGATCCCGACCATGGTTTTGACCGGGGCGGCATAGCCGTTTTGACTGGCGATGAAGGTGAAGCCCTTGATCTCTTTTGTGCCCTTATTATATGCAACATAATATTCAAAAGTGCTGTCCGCTTTAGCTGTGTGTCTCTCAAAATCTGCCTGAGGCATCAAAGCTTCCCTGGCGGCAATGGATTCAGCTAATTTACGCTCTGCGATCACGGGGGCGGTCTTGGCATTCACGAAAGCCAGAATCCCGCTGCCCACAGCACAGAAGATCAGCAGGGTAATGGTCAATTGCAGATAGTATTTCATTTTTTCACCTCGCCAAAAGTCCTGGGCATGGTAAACCGATCGATGAGCGGAGTCATCACATTCATGAACAGAATGCTGTAGGACACACCCTCCGGATATCCTCCCACCAGCCGGATCACGATCGTGAGCAGACCGCAACCGATTCCGAAGATCAGCCGGCCGCTCTTAGTGATCGGGGTGGTGGTGTAATCCGTGGCCATAAAGAAAGCTCCCAGCATCAATCCCCCGGAGAAGATATGAAAGAAGGGCAACATGATCGAATAGCTGGAACCCTTAATCGGTCCAAAGAAGAAACTGAGCACGAAAACAGTCCCGATATACGAGAGCGGGATCCGCCAGTCGATGATATTCTTCCAGAGCAGGTAGAGCGCGCCCAGCAGCAGGGCAAAGACCGAGACCTCACCGATGCAACCTCCGATATTGCCCACAAAGAGCGATTTCAGGGTGCCGGGATCAAAGAGATTGGTAAAGATATTCTGAGAGATCTCATGGTTCAGATCAGGGCTGCTGGTGAGGCTGTTCACCCAGGTGCTGTCACGCAGGGTTTGGGCAACCTTCAAAGGAGTGGCGCTTGTGACCAGAGCGTGTGCCTTGGGAGCGATCGTGGAAAGGCTATCCGCGATCAGAGAGAGATCGTTCATGCCACTGATGGCACCGCGTTTGGCAGCCACCCAGCCGTTGGTCATCAGGGTCGGCCAGGAAGCCAACAGGAAGGCGCGTCCCAACAGAGCGGGGTTAACCGGGTTATTACCCAATCCGCCAAAGACCTGTTTGCCAACTATGATGGCAAAAACTGCACCCACCGCGGGAAGCCACATCGGGGCTCCGGCGTGGATATTGAAGGAGAGCAGCATTCCGGTAAGGAAAGCGCTGCCATCAGCCACGCTGACGGGAATCTTTCTGAAACGCTGAACCGCCGCCTCGGTGAGCACAGCGGCAAAGGCACCGATCAGAGTGAGCAGCAGGGATCTGAACCCCCAGAACCACACTGCGGCGATCAGAGCCGGAACGAGAGCGATCACCACATTCCACATCACCATGGGGATCGAGGTGCGATCGTGCAAATGAGGCGCGGGAGAGACGATATATTTATCTTTCATAATCTTTTCTACCTAAATCACTTCTTGGCGCGTTGAGCTTCGGCAAAGCGAATCTTGCCGGTGTCTATCCATTGCACCAGCCGGATATGCGCGGGACAGACATAAGCGCAACTTCCGCATTTCATGCAGTCGTTCAGTCCGGCGCGGATTGCCTGATCCTGATCCTTATATTTCACAGCTGCGGCGATGACCGAAGGCAGCAGGTTCATCGGACAGACGTCCACGCAGCGGGCGCAATGCAGACAATCGTGTTCTTCCAGGCTGCGGGCTTCTCTTTCGTCAAAGAGCACCAGACCGCTGGAGCCCTTGGTCATGGGGGCGTCCAGATTCGGAAGGGCGAAGCCCATC
>JAKLEY010000223.1 GCA_022711455.1 Candidatus Cloacimonadota bacterium | reverse complement strand
GGAGCAGTGAGTCAAAGGACTTCTGCATCTTTTCTTTGGTGCCTGCTTTCAGGTTTTCCATGTTTAAACTTCCTTAGGGATGAATATAAGTGCCGGTTTCGGCGCGGAGCAGAGCCTGTTCGAGGCTGCCCTTGAGGTTGATGTTGAATATCTTAATGGGAATATTGTTATCCTGTGCCAGGGAGAAGGCAGTCATATCCATCACGCCCAGCTTACGCTCGATACATTCCTGATACGAGGCGCTTTGGATGAAGGTGGCAGAGGGATCGGTCTTGGGATCGGCGGAGTAGAGACCGTCTACCTTGGTGCCTTTCAGCACGAGATCCAAACCCAATTCACAAGCGCGCAAGACCGCTGCTGTGTCGGTGGTGAAAAACGGATTACCGGTTCCGCCTGCCAGGAAGCAGATCTGCCCTTCTTCCAAAGCGGCTCTGGCTTTGGCAGGGCTGTAGAGCTCCACTACTTTATCCAGGGCAAAGCTGGAGAAGACCCGGGCACCATAGCCCTTGCTTTCCAGGATCTCAGCCAGATAGAGGGCATTCTGGATGGTGGCGAGCATCCCGATGCTATCCAGAGTCACGCGGTTTAAATTCTGGTTTTTCCAGGATCCTCCCCGGAAGATATTGCCACCGCCAAAGACGATGGCAATACTGTATCCGAGGCGTTTGACCGCTATCAGCTCATCGGTCAGATCGTCGATCACCGCGTCATCAAAGCCAAAGCCCTTAGAACCGGCAAGGATCTCACCGGAGAGCTTGAGCATGACGCGATGCACTGATTCAGGCTGATATTGGTGCATGATCTTATCAATTACCGCCGAGGCTGTAGCGCACAAAACGGGCAAGCTGGATATTCTCCCCGGTCTTGGCCACGGCGTCGGTCATCATATCTTTGATGGTGCGGGCTTCGTCGCTGATCATCTTCTGTTCCATGAGGCAGTTTTCGGCGCAGAACTTTTTGATGTTGCCATCGATGATCTTATCCATGAATTCAGGTTTTTTGCCTTCGTTGATGGCTTTGTTCTTAGCTATTTCACGCTCTTTCTCGATGATGGCGGGATCGATCTCTTCGGCTGTGATGGCCAAAGGATTGGTGGCCGCGATCTGAAGCGCGATGTCTTCCGCGATCTGGGCAAATTCGGGGGTGCGGGCCACGAAATCGCTTTCGCAATTGAGCTCCAGCATAACGCCGATCTTGCCGTTGAAATGAATGTATGAATAAATGATCCCTTCACGGGTCTCACGGGATGCCTTGGATTCGGCTTTGGAGATTCCTCTCTCGCGCAGCCACTTGATGGCGCCATCGATCTGGCCATCGGCTTCCACAAGCGCTTTGCGGCATTCCATCATGCCGACGCCTGTTCTCTCACGCAGTTCTTTTACCATGCTTGCGGTAATCTCTGCCATAATTGTCTCCTTGTTTAAATGGTTAGAATCGGGTCGCCCCTGATCAGGGGGATGGTATTCGGGCAGGCTGTTTAACCAGCCTGCCCGATTTGAAGTATTAGTTCTCCTCAGGTATTACGGGAGTCTCGTTTTCGGCTATGGGCTCGGCGGCAGCCATCACGGGTTCCACTTCAGCAGCGGGTTCAGCAGTGACTTCCGCGAAGGTTTCAGGGGCAGTTTCCTGGCTGAATCCTTCCGCGGCAATGCCTCTGCCCTCGATCACGGCATTGGCCATGATGTCGGCTATGAGGTGGATGGCACGGGTGGCATCGTCATTGGCGGGGATCACATAATCGATGAGATCGGGATCACAATTTGTGTCCACCATACCGATGATCGGGATGCCCAGCACGCGTGCTTCATGCACAGCGATGCTTTCATGATCTGTATCGACCACAAAGATGGCTCCGGGTTTGGCATCCATATCGCGGATCCCACCCAGGGAGAATTCTATCTTGTCGTGGCTACGTTTCAGTTTGAGCTGCTCGAGCTTGGTGTAGTTGTTGATGGAACCGTCTGCAGTGCTTTCTTCATACCATTTCATCTTTTCGATGCTCTGGCGAATGGTCTGCATATTGGTAAGCATTCCACCATACCAACGTTGATTGACGTAAAAGACGCCGGACTTCTCAGAGGCTTCCCTGATGGCAGTCTGGGCTTGCTTTTTGGTGCCCACAAAGAGGATGTATTCACCCTTGCTGGCCACTTCTTTCACGTATTGATAAGCTTCATTGATGGCATCAACGGTCTGCTTGAGATCGATGATGTGAATCCCGTTACGTTTGATGAAGATATACTTTCTCATCTTGGGATTCCATTTGAAGGTCTGATGCCCAAAGTGGACACCGGCTTCAAGTAGTTGCTTCATAGAAACTACGGACATTGTTTCTCCTTCAAGAAATATACGGTTTCTGTTCCGCCAGGGGATCTACGCAATTCAGAGGGACGCACTTTGATGATCGGGTTCCCTCACCGCCTTGCAACTCCGGCTGGCAGCTTAGTTTGTTGTGTTCAAAAAAGATCGGGTTCGTCATAGCTATTCCGGCAGGAAGGGGAAAACCAATAAAGTCTTCCCCAAAACCCGGTTTAACGTTTGGAGAACTGGAATCTCTTTCTGGCTTTAGGACGTCCGGCTTTCTTCCGCTCCACCATACGGGGGTCACGGGTGAGAAATCCGCGGGTTTTGAGAGCAGGGCGCAGTTTTTCATCAAATTCGACCAGCGCGCGGGTGATACCGTGACGGATGGCACCGGCCTGACCGGATAATCCACCACCGCTCACGTTTACATAGACGTCAAAACTGTCGCTCAAACCCACGGTTTGCAGGGGTTGTTCGACCACCATTTCGAGTGTCTCACGCTGAAGATATTTCTTCATCTGGACTTTGTTGATGACGCGCTTACCGGTTCCGGGGGTCAAACGAACCCTGGCGACGGCATTCTTTCTTCTGCCTACGGCATCGTAATTTTGCATTCCTTAATTCTCCTTAAGGTTCAGTTCAGCAGGCTGTTGAGCAGCATGGGGATGCTCGGTCCCGGCATAAACTTTCAGTTTCTTAAAC
>JAKLEY010000222.1 GCA_022711455.1 Candidatus Cloacimonadota bacterium | reverse complement strand
TACAGCTATCCACATATTTCCCAGTATTAGATTAGTCGAACATTTTCAACAGCTTAAACATCTGCAACACGCTTACGACGAAGCTTTGCAGGCTAGCACTGAAAAATTTTGGGGGTATGCGTGGTTTCTGTGCTCTCCGGAAAAATAATCCGATTCCCAAACTGACCGGACTACACCCCTGCACCCCTGCACCCCTTTTCGAACTTCGGCGCTACTGTGGGCGCCGGTAAAAGGATTTTCTGCTTGACATAATCCCCCTGTCCGCACAAGCTCCATGTCATGGAATTATCCGCTTATAAACGCAATCCGGTTTCTGTTTTAGCGCCGGAACCGGTTCCGAATGCAGAGTTTTTTGCCCGGATCAGGGAGCTCTCCGCCTTGGGCTATGCTCCTCTGTTTTATTTTGGGGTTCGGGATCTGATCTGTGGAATGGGAAAAGCTTCCTGTGGAGTAGAGATCCTGCGCAGCCCCTTTCCTGCCTCACTGGAATACCCTGCTCTTACTGTTGATATCCCAGCTTTTCATATCTTTGAACGTGAGCTTTGGGAAGAGTGCGGTCTCACCCCTCTGGGGCATCCCTGGCTGAAACCTTTGCGCTATCCTGCCGGAGGACGTTTTCAGGTCAAAGAGCATCCCTTCTTCAGCAGTCAGTCCCCTGCCCTGCATGAAGTTGGAGTTGGTCCGGTGCATGCCGGAGTAATCGAACCCGGGCATTTCCGTTTCATCTGCCAGGGGGAGACGGTCGAGCATCTGGAGATCCAATTAGGCTACCAGCATCGAGGAATAGCCAAGCTGCTGGCGGATGGTGATATCAGCTCTCAGATCCAGCTGGCGGAGATGATCGCGGGAGACACTGCCGTGGGGCATGGACTGGCCTACTGTCTGGCTACGGAAGCCCTTTGCGGAGTGGAGATCAGCGGTGCATCTCAGACTGTGCGGTTGATCGCTCTGGAGCTCGAACGCGTTGCCATGCATCTGGCTGATCTTTCCGCGCTTTCGGGAGACATCGCCTACCTTAGCGGTTTGAATCTCTTTGCTGCCTTGCGGACAACTGTCATCAATGCTTCTCTGGCCCTCTGCGGAAGCAGGTTTGGCAAGCGCTGGCTTTGCCCCGGTGGGATCAACTATGGGATCAGCGCTGCTCAGAACAGCACTTTGCGTGAAACTCTCAGCGCAGTCGGAACTCAGGAAGAGCTCTGTGCCGCAGCGCTGCTTTCTGACGCGGGGGTCCTGAACCGTTTTGACTCCACGGGCAGCCTGAGTTTGGAGACCGTTAAAGAGTTGAATATGAGCGGAATAACAGCCAAGGCAGCAGGCTACGCTATTGATGCCAGAGTGGATTTCCCCTATGGTGGCTACGAAAATCTGATCGTGAAAGACCGTCAGAATGAACTGGCTTCGCATGGGATCAGAGCGCTGACTTTGGATAGTGGCGATGTTTTTGCCCGGGCTTCTCTGAGGCATCTGGATATCATGCAATCCCTTGATATGATTCAGTTTATGCTCAGCACTCTGCCTTCCGTGGAAGCGCGCGTGACAGAACTTCCGGCTCCACGGGCTAATCAACTTGCGATCTCGATCGTGGAAGGCTGGCGGGGCAGAATAGTGCACGTGATCGGCACCGATCAGGCAGGGCAGACAAGTTTTTATAAGGTCTACGATCCTTCGCTGCACAACTGGTTCGGTCTCGCTCTGGCCGTGCGGGATGGAGGCATCTCCGATTTTCCGCTCTGCAATAAAAGCTTTGATCTTTCCTACTGTGGGGCTGATCTATGAGGAGAGCTGATGTTTGACCTGCTCAAAGCCAGATGGAATCACGGTTATCAGGCCATACCTGATCCGTTGCGCGCCGCTGTTCATCCCTCCTTTCCGGGTCTGCCGCAAATCCTGCGCTTTGATGAAAGTGAATTCCAAAAAGCAGCTGAATTCTGCCCCGCTAAAGCCATCAGCAGCAAGGGGCTTGATCTGGGCATGTGTATCTTCTGTGGATTGTGCTCACGCAAATTTCCGGAGACTTTCAAATTCACTCCTGACTTCCGGATGGCCTCCTCCACGCGTGATGGGCTGATCATCAATTGGGATTCGGAAACAGGAACGAGTTCCAAACCAATCGTGACTCCAAACCCTGACTTGAAGAGATTCCGGCGTTCTTTGGCCATGCGGAACGTCTCTGCCGGAGGCTGCAACGCTTGTGAACTGGAGCTGGGTGCCTGTTCGAACGTGAATTTTGACATGGGACGTTATGGCTTCGAGGTTGTGGCTTCACCGCGCCACGCGGACGCGCTGATTTTGACCGGTCCGGTCTCTGCCAATATGGCTTTTGCCCTGAGGGAAACCTGGGCTGCCATCCCGGAACCCAAAATCATGATTCTGAGCGGAGTTTGTGCCCTCAGCGGGGGGCTCTTTGCCTCCGGAGACGCGCTGGACCGCAGTCTCCTGGAAGAGCTCAAACCGGCGCTCTATATCCCGGGCTGTCCTGCTCATCCGCTGTCCATTATTCATGGCATCATGTCACTGCTGGGGAGGGTCAAATGATAACACTCGGCTTGCTAATCCTCTGCATTGCCATAGTTTTGGCGCTGTTTGGGAAGACCGGAGCTTTCACCTGGCTGGCTGCTCTGGCTTCGCTTCCCTTGCTTTTTGCCAACGGAGTTATCCTGATCGGTTATGATCTCTCTCAGATCCTCAATCTAAAGGGTTTTCCCGTTATTAGCCCCGGTTATATCTCTGCCTTCTTTGGTCTTATCTTCTCGCTCGGCTTTCCCTTGGGGCTGATCTACGGGCATCACTATCTCAAAGCTCATCCGGGCAAAGGCTTGGCCTCACATCAGGTTTGGCTGGGGCTGATGATGCTATCCATGCAGATCCTGATTTTGGTGCAAAACATTCTGCATTTCCTGATCGCCTGGGAAATCATGAGCCTGTCCTCATTCTTTGCCATCATGAACGATCGTGAGAACGCACAGACGGTTAGCGCCGCGCTTTACTACTTTGTGATGATGCATATCGGGGCGGCCTTCCTCTTTGTCGGTTTTG
>JAKLEY010000221.1 GCA_022711455.1 Candidatus Cloacimonadota bacterium | reverse complement strand
TGGGGCAGTAGTCGAGCCCGCGTCGAGGTGCGCGAAGCTGTTTCAAATTATGCAGTAGGGAGGTAGTTCACGGAGTATTTGCAGGTTGTATTTAGAGCAGGCTCAACTCCTGCGAAGCCGAGGTGTGGTAAAAATGCATAATATGAAGAGAAAATGAGACAAAAATACCACATAATTTCCGGTTAGGCGGAGTGTGATCGACTGAAAAAGCTAGCCCAGACAAGCCCACACAGTTCTGTAAAACGCTTATGATCAATTAGATAAGAAAGTCCAAAAAAAAGATATGGAATATATTACCAATTGGCACAGCTCTTGCGTTAAGAGAATATTGTGCGGCAATGAGGCTGCACAGAATAAACAGAGTGTGAACCCAAAAAAATAACTCACTAAAAAAGGAGACTACCCATGGGAACTCAACAAATTCTACTCATCGTTCTTAGTGTTATCATCGTCGGTGTCGCTATTGCCGTCGGTATCACAATGTTTCGTAACCAGGCTTACAATTCAAATGTTCAGGCCGTATCTTCAGAATTAAACAACTACGGTGCACAGGCGCTCCAGTGGTGGAAAACCCCCCTCTCTCAAGGTGGCGCAGGTCAAACATTTGATGCAAGTACGATAGTAGCCAATCTACAAGCATATCTTGGGCTTCCTGCAACTCCAGTAATGGGTGAAACTGGAGTGTTCCAAGTCACAAGTGCTGCCGCTGCAGATACTTCCATTGTTCTATCAGGAATCGGCAAAGAAATTAAAGGAGGCAAACACCCCAAAGTAGTAACAACAGTCAGATTGAATACTGGAGTTATCACCGCTAATGCCGCAGGCACAGATGCAGACGGTGGATTCTAACTTAGTAGTATAACCTTTACATGTTTGGAATGGTCAAGATTTATCTTGACCATTCCTCTATAATCCAGAAGAGTAGTTCTGTCCAGAGTTCCGGTGGGAATCCGGAGCTGCGGACAGGATTATTGAAAGCTAAGCAGCATAGACTGTAAGTGTTTAGTAGCATATACCCAGGACTTCAGACAAACCAATAAGGAAATCAGATGATACTTGAGTACCGGTTCAAGGGCTATAGCCCACAGGGCAAACTGGTGCAGGGAAATTTTACTGTTGGCTCCAAGAATGAAGCCAAGGCTTATATGGCCCGGCTGGTGCAGAAGTATCAGCTCCGGGTGCAATCGCTTGAGCGCAAAAAAGATTGGCTCTACACTGTCATCATCCCCGGCAAGAAACCGATCAAGGGGCGTCAATCCGCTTTCGCAAAAGAAGAGGTGGGTGCTGCCCTGCAAAAGATGGGCTACAACAATTTCAAGATCAACCCCGTGCTCTTTGACCTCCCGATCAAACCCTCACCCCAGGACGTGATGATGTTTATCAAGCTCTCCACCACTATGCTCAAAGATAAAATGAGCTTTGGCAGAATCCTGGGCATGCTGGCAGAGGAGCAAACCAACCGGGCAATGAAGGAAGCCCTGACCCAGATCGAAAACCAGCTCAAAGCCGGAGCCGAGGGCAAGGAAGTCTTTATGCGCTATGAAGGTGTGTTTGGGCGTTTCCCGGCTTTCATGCTGGGTCTTGCCACCAAATCCGGTAACATGGTAGAGGTTTTTGAAGCCACTTCCAAATTCATTGAGCGCGATCAGGAGATCAAGGCCAACATCAAGAAAGCGCTGATCTCTCCGATGTTTGCTGTGCTGGCCACCATCGGCGCGCTGGTCTATTATGTGGTCAAGATCTTCCCTGCCACAGCCGAACTCTTTTTACAATATAACATGGACCTGCCCCCATTGACTGCCGCCACGCTGGATATGAGCCACTGGCTGGAAATTTACTGGTGGATCATAGCTTTGGTGATCATAGCCCCGATCGTCGCTGTCTGGCGTTGGTGGTCGACCCCCAAAGGCAGAGTCTGGCGTGATCAGCACATCATCAAGCTTCCGATGGTGGGGCATCTGATCCATAAATCCAGCATAGAGATCTACTTCCGGGTCTTTGGAACCATTTATGCCGGCGCCGGAGACAATATCGAAACCATCCGCACCGCCGCGGAAGCCTGCCGCAATGCCTGGATGGAACAGCAGATCAAGACGATCACGATCCCCATGATGCTGCGCGAGGGTGAGGCCTTTGTTCCGGCAATGGAAGCCGCGGGGATCTTCACCAAGACCTCTCTCACCAGGCTCAAAACCGGACAGGAGACGGGAAACATCCTGCAGGCAGCTCAGCAAATTGCCACTTATTATGAGGCTGAAACCACCTATAAAATGAATGCCATGATCGAGTATATCCAAACCTTTATAGCGATGTTCATCTCCCTGGCGATCGTGGCGCTTACCATAGTCTCTGCCGAGATCGCAACCATCTCACCTCCCACGGCAACGGTTTAGGAACGTGGCAAGCCTCACCAAATTCGGCAACTACCTGGTCAACAACGATTATTTCGATCTGGCCTCGGTAACCGCCGCTTCCGCCAAGCTGGATGAATACGGAGATAATTCTCCCAGCGCCCTGGCCAGGATCCTGGTCTCTGATTACAAAGCCAATGCCGATATCGTCTATGAAGCCCTGGCAAGGCACTATGCCTTCCCCAAGCTGGATTTGAATCTGGAGGATATAGATTCCTCCCAGAGCGCTGAGATCAAAGAGCTGCTGAACACCATCCCGGAAGATTTTCGCAAAAAACTGCTCTATCACAAGGTCTTTCCCTACAAGCTGAATCTGGGTACCCGAGAGATCCTGCAGGTGATCGCCAGCGATACCACGGACAAGCTGATCGCTGAAATACCCAATCAAACCCCCTATAAAAGAGTGGAAGTCTACTGGTGCAAGCTAAAAACCATTGAAGACCTTATCCAACGCATAGCACCGCAGCGCAATGAATTCCTTCAGCTCCTGGAAGAAGCGGGTGAGATCCTGGTGGAGGACAGCAGCGATTCGGAACTGAACGAACAGGCTCTGGATGAGGAGATCAATAAAAGCCTGCTGGTCAATCTCTTTGAGGGAGTGCTGATCGAAGCCGTGCGCACCGATTCCTC
>JAKLEY010000220.1 GCA_022711455.1 Candidatus Cloacimonadota bacterium | reverse complement strand
TACAGCTATCCACATATTTCCCAGTATTAGATTAGTCGAACATTTTCAACAGCTTAAACATCTGCAACACGCTTACGACGAAGCTTTGCAGGCTAGCACTGAAAAATTTTGGGGGTATGCGTGGTTTTATCCGGTTCGAAGCAAGATCACCATTCAGGAAAAAAGAGCTTGACTGCCAATCAAAAGGAAATAGCATGGTGAAAAGGTGGATAAACCTGAGTCTGACGGGACAAACGCGTCAGATTCCCTAACAACAAAAGAGAGTGGATATTATGGATCAGCAAGCTAAAACCGACTCGCCAATTCAGATCATTAACGCGGATACCATCCGGGAGCTGTGGAGCAAAACCTATAATCACGAGGGGAAGCCCGATTGGTCACACATCTTTCCCTATTACCACAAAGATATTGTCTTTCAGGATACGATCCAGCGCATCGAAGGCAAAGCCAGATTCGTTGCCATGTGCACCCGCCTCACCAAACGCAGCAAACAGCTCAAGATGGAGATCCTGTGCGTTGCCCAAAGCGAAAATGTGCTCATTTTTGACTGGATCATGACCATGATCTTCAAAAAGTATCCCAGCACCCCGATCTACGGTTCCACCAAACTGGTGCTCAGCGAGGACGGTCTGATCAAAGAACAGCGCGATTATTACGACCTCTGGGGAGATATTTTTAACCAGATCCCCCGTTTTAACAAGATTTACCGCAAGTTTATGGCTCGGAAATTCGGATGAATCCCAAAACACGCCAGTATCTCCGGGAATATAAGTGGTCCAATATCTTGGCCATGCTTAAAAACAACCTCAAAGAGCCCAAAATCTGTACGGAGCGATTTCAGCATAAGCTGGTCGTGATCACAGGAGCCACCTCGGGGATCGGTTATGCCACAGCCCGCAAATACGCTTCACAAGGGGCAAACCTGCTCTGTGTCAACCGTAATTTGCAGAGATCTGAGCGTCTTAAAGCAGAGCTCGAAAAAGAATTCCGGATCAGTTGCGAATTCAGGATCGCTGATCTCAGTAAACTCAGCGAGATCTTCAGAGTCTCCCAAGAGCTCTCAGAACTGGAGCAGCCCATCGACGTGCTCATTCACAACGCCGGGATCTATCTTACCAAACGCGAGCTCACGGCTGAGGGCTATGACAAGGTATTTGTGGTACACTATCTGGCCTCGTTTATGATGAATTACCTATTGATGGAGAAGCTGAAAGCCCAGTCCCGGGCCCGAATCATCATGGTTGGTTCCGAAGGTCATCGCTTTGCGGTTTGGGGGCTGAGGCTGGACGATCTGAACTGGGAAAAACGCAGATATACGGGTTTGCAGAGCTACGGTTCCGCCAAAACCGCGCAATTGCTTTCCACCCTGTCTTTTAGCGAACTTTTTCGAGGCAGCGGGGTGACTATCAACACCATGCATCCGGGAGCGGTCAAATCTGCTACCGGACAGGATAACGGTCCGCTCTACCGCTGGTTCAAACGCAATCTTCTGGATCGGGGGCTCAAAGCTCCGGAAACCTCTGCCGAGGCTCTCTATTATCTGGGTGTTTCCCAAGAAGTGGAAGGCCTCAGCGGCAAATTTTTCAACCTCACAAGTTTGGAAGAGCCGGCGCCCCCTGCCCTTGATCGGGAAATGGCTAAACAACTGTGGACCAAGACTCTAAAGCTGACCCGATTGCACACATTCGGTGTGCAGATATAAACGCAGACCAGACGTCTGCGATCCACTTCCGGATTGCACACATTCGGTGTGCAGTAATAAACGCAGACGAGACGTCTGCGATCCACTCCAGGATTGCACACGTCCGGTGTGCAGTAATAGGAACAGAAGTATGAGCAAATACGACACAATCATCGTGGGTGGGGGCATGGCAGGGCTCACAGCCACAGCCTATCTGGCTCGCGCCGGACAAAAAGTGCTGCTCATAGAGAAGAATAAAGAGCTGGGCGGACTGGTGAATTCCTTTACGCGTAATGGTTTCCGCTTTGATGCCGGAGTACGTGCTCTGGAAGACGCCGGGATCATCTTTCCGATGCTGAAGGATCTGGGGATCGAGCTGGAAGTGGTGAAGAGCCATGTTTCGCTGGGGATTGAAGACCAAATCCTCCATATCGAAAATCCGGACAGTCTGGAAGCTTACCGGAACCTGCTGACGAACTTCTATCCGGAGAGTTCGCTTGAGATAGACCAATTGCTGAAGCTCATCCGGAAAGTCATGAAGGACATGGATGTGCTCTATGGCATTGAGAATCCAATCTTTATGGATATCAAACACGATCGGGATTACTTCTTCAAAAAACTCCTGCCCTGGCTGCCAAGATTCCTTTTGACCATAGGAAAGATCAACCGCATGCAGCTTATGGTCGAGGATCTCCTGAGTTCCGTGCTGCAAAATCCCTCGCTGCGGGATATCATCGCGCAACACTTTTTCACCAATACTCCAAGCTTCTTTGCGCTCAGCTATTTCTCGCTATATCTGGATTATTTTTATCCCAAAGGCGGAGTCGGCAAGCTGGCTGAGGTCTTGCAAAACAAGATCCTGGAGATGGGAGGCGAGATCAAGACCGAAAGCAAGGTCACGAAAGTCTCTCCTGCCCAAAAAACCGTCCGCGATCAGCAAAACACCGGCTACAAATATCAAAACCTGATCTGGGCAGCGGATCTGAAAACTCTGTATAGAATTACTGATCCGCAGGGTCTCCCCTTGAAATATAAAAACAGATTTGCCGCAGAACAGACCAAACTGCTTTCCCACCAAGGTGGGGAATCGGTTTTCAGTCTCTTCCTGGAAGTGGACGAACCCTTGGAAAGCTTCGCCAAGATCGCGCACGGGCATTTCTTTTACACGCCCTCCAGACAAGGCTTGGGGCAGACGCATCGCGGAGAATTGGATCTTCTGCTGCAGAATTTCGCTCAGCTCAGCCGGGTGGAGATCCTGAACTGGCTGGATAAATTCATCGCGCTCAACACTTTCGAGATCTCGATCCCCGGTTTGAAAGATGCGGATGCCGTGCCTCCGGGTCAGACCGGATTGATCATCAGCGTCCTGGCAAAATAT
>JAKLEY010000022.1 GCA_022711455.1 Candidatus Cloacimonadota bacterium | reverse complement strand
CTCCCGGGAAGGGCTTTGCCCTCAAAGATCGTTTCACGGATGAAAACCCGGAATTTGTCTCCGTTGCGGGCATCCCGGTTGAAATTGATCTCATATTCAAGGCCGTTGTTTATCTGTTGTTTAGATCCGTGGTTGAGGCCCAAAGCCAGCAGCGAAGCGTCCAGAGTGCCTTTCAGTTCTCCCTCCAGCATGCGTTTGCGGGTGGAGGTTGGCAGAGTTTCCAGGCTGTATACAAGGGAGTCTCCGGTGACCGTAAAATGGTGCCGCTGGGTAGGTTCCTGGATATAGGTGAGCTTTTGCAGCCTGCCGGGTTGCTTTGAAGGAAGCAGCTTCAGGGTGTCACCCGGTTGGATCGTGGTGACATCGATAAAATCTCCGAAGTGATACGCGATCAGCGCGACATGCAGGGGGTCGAGCCGGTGTTTTTCCAACACGGAATAGATGCTTCCACCCTCGGGGATAATGCCCACGATCCAGCCCGAATCAGGATGAACCGGCAGCTTCAGGACCGGAGGCTGGCTGGAGCTGAGCCCAACACTGAGGCTCATCCCTGTGAAGACCAGCAGGATTCCGAGGATGATGACGGAAAGGGCTTTAGAGCCCGGTTTCATGTGTTTCAGGTATGCCGCTCCGCGCCGGGATGATAGTGGATGTTGATCTTGCTGAGCTCACTGCCAAAGCGATCCAGCAGTCTGGCTTCAATGTTTTCGGAGATGGCATGCCCGTCATCCACGGAGATCTGTCCGTCCACCCCGATCGTCATATTTATGATAAAATAGGTACCAAAGCGATGCACACCCAATTCCTCGATGTCTCTCACTCCGGGAACGCCGAGCGCGATCTCGCGCACGTCTTTCTTAAATCCTTCATCCGGGAAACTATCCATCAATTCACCCGAGCTTTCCATGATGATCTCCACCCCGGTCTTGATAATATAGATCGCGACCACTGCTCCGGCAGCAGGATCCATCCAGTAAAAGCCCATCCTCCCCAGCACCACCCCGACGATCACTGCCAAAGAAGCCATGATATCGTTAAAATGGTCATTTGCCAAGGCGCGCAGGGTTGGATTCCCGGTCTTTTTGGTGTTGGCTTTGGTGAGAGTGAAGAGGAAGATCTTGAGCACAAAGGTGAACAGCGCGATCACCAAAACCCAGAAAGAAGCAGCTCTTCCGACCTCAGATCCGACTGCCAGCTCATAAACTTTGTTGACGGATTCCCAGAAAATGGCAATACCTGTGGTGAGGATGAAGGCGCCGACCACGATCGCTGAGATGGTTTCCAATTGCCTGTGGCCATAAGGATGCTCGCTGTCAGCCGGTTTCTGGGCATGATGCATGAAAATCTTGACGGCAATGTAATAGACCATGTCTGAGGTGGAATTGACTCCATCCGCAAGCAAAGCGGGGCTGTGCCCGATAATACCGACAGCCGTCTTGACGATCGAGAGTAAAATATTGGAAAACAGCCCTAAATTGACGGTAAGGCTGGCAACCTGGTCCCTGTTTTTCATGCGTACTCCATGATATCGATACTTTCCCAATCCGGAAAGCGTTTACGGATCTCATTCCGAAAAACATCCGCATCCTGCGGCTTGGCCCCTGCCGCCCATGAATTGAGCGCGAGGCCTTTGACGCAAAAGCTCTGTCTGGATCGCACCGGGGTGAGGGCAAGAAGTTCCTGCAATTCCTTAAGCTCCAGTTTGAGCCTGTCCGGATGCTGAACGATGATGCCCAAATCCAGCTTTGCCAGGCAGGACTTTAGCAATTTATAAGATCTTGAGCTCAGAGCCCCGGGGATCATCAGCCGCCTGGCATCCTCAGAGAGCAGCTTTTTGAGGCTGGCCTCGTTTCCGATCACGGTCGGCAGAGCTGTATCGATCCAGCTTTTGCCGGTTTTGATCAGAATAGTCTCCTGATCTCCGGACCCGGGGGTTTTTAGATTCAGGGTGGTTTTGAACAGCTGAATTCGGGATAGTAACTGAATCCGCTGCAACTCGTCCAAAATCTCATTCATGCTGCCAAAACTGGCTCCAACCGCCAGGATCATGGCTTCCACGAGCGGACTGTGAGCAATGGCCTTACGATCCAATGAACCGTCCACTATCACTTTTTGGGCTCCCAGGCGCTTGAGTTTGAAGATCAGGTCGGTTTGAGCCTTCTGGCTTGCCGGACCTGTGATCTCGGTCTCCAAAGCAGTCAGGGCACGGGCGATCCAGAGAGGACGTCCGGCATTGGGCAGCTTGATGATGACGGCAATATCTCCCTTATGCAAATTCAGAATTCGGGTATCACAGACAAACAGGCTACCTCCGGGCAATTTCACCCGGGGTTTGGGAGTCTTGAACACGGTGTCTGTTTCTTCACCATCGATCCCGGTGCTGAACACGGCCCAGTTAAACTCCGGATAGAGATCCAGGATATGATTCACGAGGCTGGTTTTGCCGGCATTCTTGCAAATGCCGGCAATAGCGATAGTTACGGCTGAGGGCAGCCAGTCTTCAAATGACCTCATCAGACCTTGCGTCTCTGATTACGTTTGGTCTCAGCGGGACCGATGGACACGTTTTTGCCCCGCAGCAGGCTCATGATGCCTTCTGTGCTCTTGCGCTGTTCCGGGCAAAGCTCATTGTAACGGCTGTCGTCCATAGGCTGGAAACCGGGTTCGGTGTAGGCAGTGATAAAGCCTTCATAGTTGCGCAGGATGGTGCGCCCAGGCATCTGGGAGATCAGATAATTTGGCATCACGGGGATCTTGCCTCCGCCCCCGGGAGCGTCCACCACGAAGGTTGGAATGCACAAGCCGGAAGTGTGTCCCCGCAGGGATTCGATGATCTCGATGCCTTTGGAAATGGGAGTGCGGAAATGGGCGATCCCTTCCGAGAGGTCGCATTGATAAATATAATATGGGCGCACCCGGTTTTTAACCAGACAGTGCACCAGCTGTTTCATCACGTCCACATTGTCGTTGATCCCTTTCAGCAACACCGATTGATTTCCCATCACCACACCGGCTTCAGCCAGTTTGGCCAGAGCGGCTTTGGCTTCCGGGCTCATCTCCCGCGGATGGTTGAAATGAGTGTTCAACCACACGAATTTGTATTTCTTCAACACTGTGATCAATTCATCCGTGATCCTTTGCGGAAGGACCACCGGGGTGCGGCTGCCGATCCGGACGATATCGACATGTTCGATCTCTGCCAGTTTGCCCAGGATCTCATCCAAACGCGCTTCACCCAGAGTCAGCGGGTCACCACCCGAGAGGATGACGTCCCTGATCTCATGGTGCTCACGGATATAATCCAGAGCTTTTTCCACGTTTTCATGGGGCATAGGAGCATCGTGTTCACCGGCTTTACGCCTTCTGGTGCAATGACGGCAATACATCGCGCATTGGTCCGTGAGCAAGAGCAGGACGCGATCCGGATACCTGTGGGTCATTCCCGGAACCGGGGCGTCCGCATCTTCATGCAGAGGATCAGCCATGTCGCTGGAGTTAAAATCGCTTTCTGCCTTGCGGGGAATGGCTTGCATCCGCACGGGATCATAAGGATTGGATTGATCGATCAGAGAGAGATA
Source organism: Candidatus Cloacimonadota bacterium (assembly GCA_022711455.1). GTDB lineage: Bacteria > Cloacimonadota > Cloacimonadia > Cloacimonadales > Cloacimonadaceae > PHBP01. The sequence continues at coordinate 14,488 of JAKLEY010000022.1, read as the reverse complement.
ATATGGGGTGATCGCCATGCGAAAGGAAAAGCTGTCGTTTGCAAACACAGCCTCTTCCTCGGCAGTGAGCGTGATATACTTGCGCAATTCAGTGGGATCCGTGATCCGGTTGCGGAGCTGCCAGTGCCAGTCGTTCCACTGTTCGGGCGTGGCAGTGCTTTTAATATCAATCATTCAAACCTCCGGATTAATTATCCGTGTAACGTTCCTGGAACAGCTTCATCAGAGTGGGATTGCGTCTGAGGAGATCGATCGAGATCATCGCGTGATGATGAGCGTAGCCGTTTCCCAAGATCATATCCACATCCGCGCCAATGCCTTCCGCGCCCAGCGCGGCTTTGGTGAAGGAGGTGGCCATACTGAAGAAATAGACCATGCCCCGATCCTTGCAGGCCATGATCGACGGCAGCTCGGTGTCTTCGACGTTCACCACGTTGATCACCACGTCTGCCATTTTACCGTTTGTGCGTTTGTGCACTTCGCGCTCGATGGTGAGCGCATCCGTGGCATCGGAGATGATCACTTCGTTGCAGCCGGTTTCCAGACAGGTGGGGATATAGGATTCTTTGCGAACCACTCCGATCACGCGTCCCGAAATGCCGACTCTCTCTCTGGCAACGGCATTGCAGAGAATCCCGGATTTACCGTTGGCACCGATGATGACCACAGTGTCCCCCGGTTTGCACAGACGCTCAGCCTGAGCCGGAGCTCCGGCAACGTCCAGCACGGATAGTGCCAGATTGATGTCCATATCCTCAGGCAGCTTGGCATAAATGCCGCTGGAGAACAGGATGGCCTGACCTTCGATCTCGACCTGGTCCTTATCCAGCAAGACTTGCTTGATTTTGTTGATCTTAAGAGGGGTGAGCGAGAGCGAAACCAGGCTGGCAACCATGTCCCCCACCTTGATCTCGTCTTTCATTTCAAACTTAGGACCGATGGCGGCAACTCTGCCGATCAGCATTCCGCCGCTGCCGGTATCTTCATTTTTGTGCTTACCGGTGCGGGTCGTGAGGTCGATGGCGTGATCCGCAAAAGCTTTCTCCAGATCAGCATGGCCTTGTTTGATCAGCTTGTTTTTGATCTGATGAAACGATGCGGAATCCACATTCAAACGGGCTACATCGATCAAGAGCTCGTTGTCCCAAATCTCTGTCATATCATTGTTTAAAACCCTGGCCGGTTGCGGTAAAACTCCCGCGGGTTCAATTACGCGATGCGTGCCGTAACGGCATCCGCCTGTCTTCATCGGTTCCTCCATATCTGGTATATTTATTTATAGCTTAGTATTTTTATCCTTAGCCTTTCCATGATTTTTAAGTCCTGCTCTTTGTCAAGTTTGATTTCGGGGAAGGGGAGGAGTCTGTTGTCGCATCGGAGTGCGACACTACGGTAGGTTCGGACTCTGTTCCGAACTAAGGGTGCAGGGATGTTGTCGCATCGGAATGCGACACTACGCTGGACTCTTCCAACACTTCCTGGACAACCTGGCGCAATTCATCCGGCAGGATGGGTTTGCTGAGAACGCGATTCACTTTGATCTCGCCCAGCTCTTCCCTTATATTATAGACGGAATAGCCGGTATACAGGATAAGCGGGATCTCGCTGATCTCCCGGATAGCCCCTGCCAGCTTGATCCCATCCAGTTTTGGCATGGTGATATCTGCGATCACCAGATCATAACGGGAAGGATCGGATCTGAAATCTTCAAAAGCCATGGGACTATCGCTGTACACCGTCACTGTGTGCCCCATCCGGTCCAGAGCATCGCGGAAGAGTTCCGTAAGCGCCACTTCATCATCAATGAAGAGGATGCGCGCGTTTCTCTCGTGCTTTAACAAGTCTGCTTCGGGCTGTACCTCGACGGGCGTGCGTTCCACGATCGGCAGATAGATATGGAAGCTGGTGCCTTCTCCGGGCATACTGTGAACGTTTATAAAACCGTTACTTTTGGAGATGATGCCGTGAACGATGGACAGCCCCAGTCCGGTGCCTTCACTTATGGTCTTGGTGCTATAATAGGGATCGAAGATACGCTTGATATCCTCCGGCTCGATCCCGATCCCGGTGTCTGAGATCTCGAGGTGCAGATAGTCCCGGGCCAATTGCACGGAATGATCGATTCCGATCAGCTCAAAACCGGCAAGCTCACACAGCCTGAAGCTGAGGTTTCCGCCTGTCTTCCGCATGGCAAAAGCAGCATTTGAGGCCAGATTGAGCAGCACCTGCTGCAGTTCGGTGGGGTCAGCCAAACAGTAGCTATGGCTTTCAAACTCCGTGTTGATACTGATGCTGGAGGGCAGGGAAGCTCTGATCATGGGCAGGGAATCCGAGATCACGGCTGCCAGCTGAACGACCTGGACACTGGACTCTGAGTGGCGGCTGAAGGTGAGGATTTTGCTGATGAGCCTTTTGGCTCTCAGGCAGGCTTTCAAAGCTTCATCCAAGTCATCCTGAGCGGAGGTGTTGCTCCCCATCTTTGCAGCGCTTACGGCTATATAGCCCGCAATAATGGTCATGATATTGTTAAAGTCGTGTGCGATTCCCCCCGCCAGGGTGCCCAGTGATTCCATTTTTTGCGCATGCAGAAGCCGGTCCTCGAGGGCCTTGAGCTCACTGAGATCACGGGTGATAAAGATCAAACGCGCAGGTTGGTTGGAAGCATCAAAGATCACAGAGGCACTGATCAGGGCTGGGAAATCCTGGCCTTCGCTGTTTCGGGCTCTGATCTCCTGATTCCGCACTTCCGCTCCGGCCAACAGATCCTCCACCAGGGCTTGTAAAGCAGGCAGATCAGAGCTTTCCACAAAGTCATAAATGCTCGCGGGATACCGGGTAAGAGGTAAGCGATAGAGCCGCGAAGTCTCCGCGTTGGCAGTGATCACCCTGCCTTTGATATCGGTTACCACGATTGATTCGGGTGAGGTCAGAAATATGGAAAGGGTCTGTTGTTCGGCTGCTTTCAGCTTGAGCTCGGAGCGTTTCCGTTCTTCGATCTCATGCAAAAGACTCTGTCTCTGATGAAAAAACTGCTCGATCAAACCGGCAACATCAGCAAATTCGTTCTTCTTTTCACTCAGCTTGACGATGGGATCCAGTTTATTGTCGCTGAGGGCTTTGGAGATCATGTGCAGCGGGATCGAGATCCATTGCTCGATCAGGATAAAATGAACAAAGAGGAAGAGCAGAATAAAAGCTCCGGTGCCAAAGATGATCTGTTTGCCCAGATTTTGCATCTCTTTCAGATATGGATTACTGACGTAGAAAGTGAGCCAGGCTATCTCTTTCCCCTCCCAATCGATCAGTGGACGCAGGATCTTGATGTTATACTGCCTCATCTTTTCGTCCACAACTTTTGGTTCCACGGAACTGATCGATACACTATAGCTCAGTGAAGCTGCCAGAGCTGAAAAGTAGTCACTGTCCCAGTTTGTGGCGATCACAAAGAAGCCTTTAGGGTCTGTGCCCAGGCTATCCGCCCGGGAATGGATGCTGCCACTGCTTACTGAAAGAGTATACTGCCTGTGCTTGACCAGAAAATCCAGATTTTGGCTGACCGCAAGGCTGTCCAGCAGAGCAGGTTTCAGCCGGAATTCATCCATGCCGCTAAACTCAGGGGCATAGTTTCCATAGAGCAATTGCCCGCTTTTGTCATACACCTGAACCACGTGGAAATCATAGGCTTTAAGCAGGGGATCCAGATGTTGGCGGGACCAGTTTCTGTTTGGGTTGCGGGTGAATCCCACCACGTCATCCCGAATCCGGAAATCACTCACTATCCCCTGTTGCGTGTCTTTCTCGATCTCAAAGACAGCATCCAGAGTCTGACGCCTTTGAAACAGATCAGATTCCTGAACGACCTGGCTTTCCACATTGCGGATGTGGATAAACAAATAGAAATAGCCGCCAAAGGCGATGGTGATCGCGATAAAGAGGATCAGGAGCCGGGTCGTGATCCTCATCTAATCAAGCCGGGAGCTGCCGGGCGCCCGGCAGTATATTATTGAGATCTTAGCTGGCATTCGCCCGGGCTCAGTTCTGTTCCCTTGCCGCTGCCTGGGCTTTTTGCGCGCGGCTGATGGCATCGTCCACAACGTCTGCTTTGATCAGCAACATCAATTCGCGTTCCTTTTTTTCCACCTTGTCATAACCGGTGAGATAGCGGATGCCAAAGACCCACCAGGGCAGGTTTCTGAGGAAGGGAATACCGCCTCTGGAATGGATCTCGTCGGTATCATAGAGCCCGCCGATCACGGATTCCTCACCATCGTAAAGCACCAGCTCCGTGGAGGATTTGGTCTTGTTGATGATGGTGCTGACAGCACCCGGAGTCCCCGTGGAACGCTCGATGCTGAGGATGAGATGCACCAGTTCTTTGCCGTCAACGTTGATTATCGTGGGCAGAATATCCAAAATCACACCGGTGGCAAAGAAGGTGTCCTGTGTGTTACCGGCGTCGTCCGCTGTTTTCACCGAAATATCCTGTCCCACCTGAATATAACCGCGTTTCCCCGAACTGACTGTGAGGACAGGTTGCGCGATCACTGTGCCTTTTTGGTCGCTTTCAATGGTCTTGAGGAGAGTATTCACCTCGATCGTGTTGCCGTTCAGAGACCCCAGATGCGAGGCTCCCACGTTAAAAATGCTCCCCGGAACATTCTGAGCTCCGCTAAAACCCACGTCCACATTGACCTTGCCGTTCAGGAGCGTGCTCCAGTCTATACCCAGAGAGCGCATATAGGCTTTGTCCGCCAACAGTGCCACAGCCTTGATGCGCACCTGTTTGGTGCTGCCCTTGCTGCTCTCTTCAGCGACTGCCGTGGTGGTTGCATTGACCACAACGTTGTCCTGCAGGGAAAAATACCCTGCCTGTTCCACGACCTTCAGGTTATTGCGGAGAGCGATCAGATCCAGAGCTTTGCTCCAAGCCAGATTGTTGAGCGGTATGCCGATAACTCCGCCGAAAGAGCTCATGTTCAGAATCTTTTTGGCAGTCTCACGCTGGGCGTAGATCTCCAGAATCTGGATGGCATCGTTGACTGGAGTGTTTTCGTTGATGGAGACCAGAGCCTGGCCGGTTTGAGCCGGCAAGGAGACCAGCCCCAGCATCAATATCAGTAGTAGCAACTTGAAGTATTTCATAAAGTCCTCATTTCTCGGGGTTTAAAAATAGGGTGGAATTCTCCGGAATGCCATGGAGATTTATCTTGAACACGGCCTTGCCGTTTTTATTGTCGATTGAGTACAAATAGCCGTCCCGCACTTTATCGCCGACTGCCAGAATGCGGATGATCTTCTGATCGTCCCTCAGGAAGATGCGGTTTTGGGTGATGGCGATCAGGTTGGCAGAATCTATTGCCACCAAAGCGGGGTCATATTCCATCGGTGGCGGAGTCTCATAGATCCTGGATCTGAACGCCATATAGCCGGTGTAAACTTTGGGGATCTCTTTTTTGGTGAGAGCTGCTGCCTCGCTGCCGCCTTCCTGGAAATGAGTGCGCAGAACCATGGAGAACGAGACCGAATCGCTGGCAGCGATCCCGTCAGCGCCGATCGAAAGCTCTTCGATCGTGAGCACCGCGCGCTGGTGTTCCAGATTGTTGGTGAGGTAGATCAGATCCCGGTAGTTGGTTCTGCCGCTGATCACATATTCATGCCAGACAGCCTCTTGCTTCTTGGCTTCAGACATCGCAAAATCAAATTGAACCGGACGCCCCATCCACTTCAGCAATTGCAGCAGATACTCGTATGTGATGGTTGGGTTATCCTGCGATATGATGATCTTGCTTTGTTGAGCCAGCAGCTCTTGCTGCATCATATACTGATAACGCAGGGAATCGATCTTGGAGAGCTGATAGTCCAGAGCGGCGATCTTGGCTTTGCTATCCTTGTTCTTGGCCTCCAGAACACCGGACTTCTTGTGCAGTCTCTGCAGCCCTGTGCCCCCGCCGACCAGCAGAAAAGTCAACAGAACCGAGAGCACCAAAGTGTTTCGTTGTGTGTTTCGCATTTCTTCACTTCCCCACTATCTTCATATCTTCGGCGACGACCGCTGCCAGGGCATGCCGCGCATAGTCGTTTCGCATGATGGAATAGTATTCTTTATATTTGGGATCACCCTTGGCATAATAGATTCGTGCTGCCAGCAGGACAGCGTGACCATATTTCTCGTCCTCCACATTTAGCAGCGGTCCCACAAATTTGAGAGCAAAATCATAGTCTTTATCCAGATACATCCGGTAGGCCATTCTCCATCTCACATAGGGAGCCAGAGCATGCGAAGTGTGCTTCTGCAAAAACCCCTGACCCAGTTCTCTGTAGGTCCAGATATTGGTGGTTTTGGTGGAAGCAATAAAGGCATTGTAGGCAGTGGTGGCTGCGTCCTTGCCGGAGAGCAGCTGGGCAGGGGGATTGAGCAGCAGGGTTTCCGGAATTGCCGCCAGCCCTGTCAGTTTATCCTTCTGCAGAGTTCCCCCGGGAGCGCTGGCTTCGCCATAGGACTCTTTGAGCGCCATAAGTCTTTCCAGGTCTTCTTCGATCTTGCCCATCCAGTCCACTTCCGGCAAGTCGGATGCGATCTCAAAGAGCCAGACGGTGTATTGCCTGATCTTGGAAGCGGTCACCTTCTTGATCTGAGCATTGGGCAGCATTTGGGCAAACTGGATCACATTGGCACGGTTGGTGGTGGATCCGGTGAGGATCAGCTTGTCTTTGTCGAGCCGCAGGTTGCTGAGCCAACTGGTGGGATTGGACGCCATCTTGCGGTTGATGATATCCAGCAGATAGCTCCAGGGATTCTTTTTATCCAGCACCGTGCGCATGGCTTCAATGCTCTTCTGATGCAGTTCCAGCTTGCCACGGATCTCCTGGATCTCCTTGGCTTCAATTCTGCGCTGAGCCAGAGTCTGGGTCAATTCCCGATCCTGTTTCTTGGCATCGATGTAGGCTTTATTGGCCTGCAAGAGCCTGAACGTGAAGAAGATGGTGAATAAGAACACCAAGGCCAGCACCAGGAATCCATGCCAGGCAATTTTGAAAACTTTCTGGCCCTCAACAATGTTCGCGGGGAGGAAATTGGAGGGAGTGAAAAACACGTCGTCCGGATGCAGGGCTTTGAATGCCAGTGCAATGGGCAGGGCAAAACGGGACAGATAGGCCTGATCCATCAGCTCAGGCTTGGCATCGTTCACGATAAAATAGGGGAAGCCCAAAAAACTGAGCTCGGTGTTATCAAACTGTCCGCGCAGGTACTCCAGACCTTCCTGGGAAACCAGATCTCCACAGATCACGATGGCCTCGGGATAATCATGACCTGAGCTGTCCAAAGCCAGTGAGAGCTTGGAGGCGATAACTTCGATGTCAGGTTTCTTCTGGGTGATCTGCAGAGGCAGCGTGTCTTTCCAATTGCCGTTTTCAAACACGAAAGCCTTGCGGTAATCTTCACCCAGATAGACCAGCAGCATACGCTTTTCAACGCCTGAGACCAGCTGGTGAAAATAGTCCGTAAGCGCGATGTCGTTCGCGTCAGCCAGCTGGTAATACAGAGCCAGGCGACTCTTGCGCTGATAGTCGCGAACCATTTCCAGGAGGGCATTGATGCCCTGATGCAGCCAGAGCTCTTTGCGTCCGGCGATTTTGGCATAGCTGAATTGCCACTGCCCGGAGCGATAGTTTTCGGCGCTGATGCTATCCCGGGCATAGCGCTTGACGGAAGTGCCCTTGGCGAGCGGCTGAGAGCTGCGGTGGATGTTTTCATCGTTTATATTGAGGGCGATCACACCTTTGCGCAGCTGATGCCCGGATAGCAGATTATCCTGAGGAAGCATCTGCAGAGTGGGACCCCCGATACTCTCAAATTCGTCAAGCTTGAGCCCTTCCTCCTGAATGCCGGGATCCCAGTTGTCGGCTTCGGTTTCTGTTCCGGCTTTTTGCTCCGGCTCACGATAGAGCGGGCTGTCGAGCTCGATCCGGTCCAGAGCCTCCAGATAGAACTGCTCATTTTCTTTGATGATATGAGCCAACTTGATGGTGTGACCATCTTCAAATATTCCAAACGCCTGCTTTGGGTGTTTTTGCATCTATATTACCTCATTCTAAGACATTGTCAGCAGCTGTTGCATCCGCTTCTTGTTATTGGCATAATTCATCGCCGTTTTATTGGTGATCGTTCCTTTCTTGCATAACTCCAGCAAATCTTGTTCCAGAGTCAGCATTCCCAGGCGTCTGCCTTCTACCATCATCTGATAGATCTCTCCGATATTCTTGTTGCGTATGGCAGCCTGCACCGAGGAATCCACAGAAAGTATCTCTTTTGCCATCACCAGTTTGCCGTCAACTGTGGGGATCAGTTTTTGGGACATGATCACGCACAGGACGTCTGCCAAACGGTTGCGGATACGCTCCTGTTCCTCGGGCGGAAATTCTGCTATAATCCTGTGAATACTGTCGATAGCAGAGCTGGTGTGCAGAGTCGAAAAAGCTTTATGTCCGCTATCGGTGATTTCCAGCACGGTGGCGATCGTGCGGGGATCACGCATCTCGCCCACTATGATAATATCGGGATCCTGACGCAGGGCTTCGATCGCCCCGGCTTCGAAAGACAGCACATCCACACCCACTTCGCGATGCCGCACCAGGCAGCGTTTGGATTCATGCACATATTCGATGGGATGGCCGATGATCACTATATGTGCCTCATTATCACGATTGTTCAGGTCTGTTATGGCATCCAAAGTGGTACTTTTACCACTCCCCGTGATCCCGGTGATCAGGATCAGCCCTATTTTCTCATTGCGCAGGTTCAGCCGCTCCGCGATCGGACGTGGAATGCCCAGTCCCTCAATGGTATAAAGCTTGTCGTTTATCCGCCGGAAATTGCAACAGAGTGAGCCCCGGTCATAATAGACGGTGCCCCTGAACCGGGCTTTGCGGTCGTCTTCAGTGATCTCCAGCGAGAAGTCGACGCTCTTGCGCATGAAGAGAATGTCCTTTTGAGAGGGTGATAAACTCGCCAGGATGATTGCCGTGAAAGCGTGGTTGCTAAAACTGCCATAGGATTCAACAGGTTTTTTGACTCCATAGATGCGATACCAGACCATCCCCCTGCCCCCGGGCGCGCCAAAATCAATATCGGACGCTGTGGCATCCCGCATGCTCAAGAGCCAGCTGTGGGTGATATTCTGGAATTTATGCAGCCTGTCCCGATCGGAATTCAGCCATTTATCGATGACCTGGCTCTGTTCCACACCGTTAAAATGCCGGGGGACCAGTTCTTCCAGTTCTCTGAATAGCGCTTCCATTTATCCTAAACCTCAGTTTCTCTTATCCGTGGGTGAAAATCCGCTGTAGAGCCCAAGCCGGAAGATCGATCTGCGCCACTTCATATATATGCTCTGGATCAGGTTGATCATATAGCGCTTGGTGAGTGTTTCATCCTGATAGGTGAAGAACTCGATCAGACCGCGACGGGTGAAATGGCGCAGCTGGACGTCATGCTGAGCCCTGAGTTTGGTGAAAACTGCTCCTGTATTGATAAAACACTCTTCGCCCCAGATCTCACCCGGTTTCAGAGAATCGATCAAAGCATTGTTATGATAAACCGCGATCCGCCCGCTTTCAACCCAGATCATCCCTCCCGGTTCTTCACCCAGAGGGATCTCCTGACCGTCTTTGTACTGAGCGATCTTCCCGATCATCTTGAACTCCCGCTGCTGTTCCGGATTAAACCCGCGCAGCAGAGGGGTTTCTCCTGTTTCAGAACCGCTCTCGGGCTGGGATCCGGGGCCGGGGATCTCCGTCAGTGCCAGCCCGTGTTCCAATCCGCTTTCCACCACTTTGAGCAGTTCGTCAGCCTGGATCGGTTTGGTGAGATAGTGATAGGCTCCGTTTCGGATAGCTTTGATTGCCACGTCTATGCTTGAGAAACCGGTGGTGACGATCACCACCGCAAGCGGCTGCAGTTCCTTCAGTTTGATCAGGAGCTCCAGACCGTCCATCCGGGGCATATAGATATCAATAATATAGAGGTCAAACTGCTCAAACCGAACCTTCTCCAGAGCGTCCAGTCCGTCCACGGCGACGGTTACCGAATAACCGGTCTCGGATAAAAACTCGCTGATTATATCCCTGATGTTCTGCTCGTCATCGACGACCATTATTTTTCGCGGCATTTCAGACTCCTCGCTTGTAGTCAAGCAATGGATTGGATTTTAGCTTCTCCAGACGGGTCAGTATCTTGCTGATCTTGTTCACGGCTTCAGTGATCTCATTGCTGGTCTTATTCAGACCCTCGTTTTCCAGTTCCATACCGAGTTTTTTAACCCGGCTGAGGGACAGCGAGATCACACAAAGCGGAGTGTTGATGTCATGATCCAAATGCGCCACATCCTGCAAAACCGGCATCAGATCCATCACATCGTGTTTGAATTGACCGGCTTCCTCCAGCTTTGCCTCAAGTTCCTGAATCTCTTCCAGACTGCGGGATAGGTCGAGCCTGCAGTTTTTGAACTGGGTGAGTTGATCGGAGAGATAGCTGGCAATGAATGCAACTCCGCAAAAGAGCCCGGTGTAAGAAAGCAGATAGACAGTAGCTCCGGTCACATCCCAGGGCACGAGGTCGGTGGGACTGATGAGCTTGCTGCGGTAGAGAATGATCAAAGCCAGCAGTGAGAGACTGCCCACCAGGCCGGTTATGATCCCTCCCGTGCGGGGAATGGTGAGCGAAGCTGTGATCACACCGATCAAATAGACCCACACGAAATAGCTGGAAAGACCGCCGGTGAGATGCACGACCATGGTGGCAAAGATCAGATCCAGCACGATCTGAAAGACTACAACCCAGTCCTTGCGGAACTTCACTTGCAATTGGAAGAGCAGATTCAGGGCAACTATCCCCAGAAACGCGCCCAAGAAGACCACAGATTCCACCATCTTATCCGCAAAGCTCATCCGCAAAACACCGATCGAAAACAGTACAACCACCATAAACCAACGGATGGATGCCCACCAGCGCAGGAGTTTCATTCTTTCATTTTCCATTATCCAAAACCTCTAATCTCTTATATACAATATGTTTTCGGGTCTGATCACACCCAGATAAAAACCATACATCTCAGCCTCAGACAGAGCCCTGTCATACAAACCAACCTGATCCATCAGCCCATAGAAGTATTTATATTCAGCTGTCCCCCCGGAACCCAGATTGCGAATGTCCCGTCTGCCCACAGAGACCCCGTAGGTGTTCGGGATTGCATCATTGGTGATTCCCTGGTAGACTGTGGCGACCTTTACCCCATTGATATAGGCTTTCAGGATTCCAAAGCGCAGAGTCATCCCGAAGAAATGCCAGGGATCCTTGTTATGGGGCCATTTACCCAGAGGAGTGTAGGGCACGACCGCTTCCACCATGGTCTTGGGTCCGTTGTTCAGAGTCGCCGCAAAATGCATGCTCTGATCTGTTCTGCTATACCAGATAGCACCTGTGGGCTTATAACGCAGATTGTTGCCCGGATGGGCTCCGTTAGCACTTCCGTGATCATAAGGATCTGAAGCCAGCCAGACAAGGGTGCCCTGATTGGCAGTTGTCTCCACTCTGATCTTGGCAAAGCAGACTATGGTGAGCGCGCTGCTGACCACTAATCTGGGATGATCGGGACAACCGGGTTCACAGCGGATATCGATGTAGTCGTCAACTCCATCGAAACTGGCACATTTCCAGCCGTTGGCTCCTGAACCGTGAGGTCTGGTGCTGACTGCGTTATAAGGCTCACCTGTATAGTTGTTGCCCGAAGTATCCCGGATCCACTCATTGGAACCGTGGAATTGAGGCTGATCCATCTCAAAATAGAAGCAATTGGGATTTCCGACCACAGCAGAGATCGGATAGTTGAATGCCATTTCTGCAGGATAAGTGATGTTTACACCCTGCATGCTCGCCCGCACCGTTGTCTGCGCCCGGTAGTGATCCGCGCCTTCCACAAAGCTGTAGCGGATGCTGTCGATCACACAATGCCCCACCCGGAAATTCGTGAAGACCTGAGTGGTGTCCGTGTGTCCTTCCTGGGGCACCTGCAAGCCAAGGGAAACCGCGTTGCGGATCCCGGTGCGCAGAGCATAGTCGCTCACGCTTTCGGCTTCTTTCATCAGAAGATTACGCACCATCACGTCCGGAAGCTTCATCATTTTGCGTTGCATGGAGATCACGATCCCCGCAAACAGAGTGCTCATCAGCAAGACTACGATCAAAACTGAGCGTCCCATTTAGGCTCCTCGCATATAGCTGTTCATCAGAAAACACTTGATCTGGATCTTTGTGCGCAAGACGGGGCCTTCACCCCGGGGCGGGTCCCTGCGAAAGGTGAGAAATATCTCCGCCGAACGAACACTGCGCGCGGTGGTGGTAAGCACATCCAGCTTGGTGTAATATTTAAAGCTGATCGCGTCGATATAAAATATATACCCCAGATCGGTGAGCGGAACTCCATCCTGCACAATGGTCAGGGCTTTGCCATATTCCGTGCCGGTATCCACCACTTTGATCATGATGGAATGAGGCGCGGGCGTGAGCACATTATCCTCATAATTCCAGTAGGTTCGAAAGACCATGCGTGAGGTCTCCGCGCTTACCACAGCCGAATCCGCAGGCATACCTATCCCCGCCAGGGCGATCACGCTGTTCAGCTTGGAAGCAGCCGTATCCATATGATCGATCATGGTTGCGGTGAAGAGCGTGCGCTCAGCCGTGTCCCGAAGCTGATATTGAAAAGTGATCATCATCAGGATGAGCAGACTGGCGATCATGGCACTGCCGATCAGATCAAGAATAACGTTCATATATTCAAATTCGTCTTGGTATAGATCCTGCGCAGGGAGACCGGACGCCGCAGCGCGGCAGGGCCCGAAACAGTCACCTGCACTCGTTTATAGATGTTGTTTGTAACCGGAGTGGTCAGGTTGTTGCCCAGGGAGTCGCAATCAACCGCCACAGTCGTTATCGTGAAGGTCTCTCCCAAATGAGGATAGGAGCGGTTTACCGTAGTATTGTAATTCGTGATCACATTGGCAAAAGCAAGCTGTTTAGAAAAGAGTTTGGCATCCACCTCGTCCAAAACCATGTGGCAAATCTGGGAGGATTGAACCACCAGAGCAGCGTCATAGAGGTTGTCTGCCTGATGCCACATCGCTTGATTGTAGATCAGGGCAATGGTGGTGAAAAAAACCACCGCGATCAGGGCCAATAGCATATCCATCATATTCATGGGCAAAACTCCGTAGAGCAGCATGCCAATGCTGCTGAATATGACAGTTCAGCAGGATAGCGTCCTGCTCTACAGTCTGCTGCTGAATATGAATGTCCAGCAGGATAGCGTCCTGCTCTACCCAAACTAATCCTCAGCCGTGGCATAAAGCACTTCCGAAATACTGGTGATCCCCTCTCTGATCCTGGCATTACCGCTATCCCGCATGGTAAGCATGCCGTGTTTCTGAGCGATCTCCCGAATCCGGTCCTCATCGATCTCAGTTGCCGCGCGCACGATCTCGTTGCGCACCTCAGGATAGAAGTAGAGCGCTTCGGCAATGTTGATCCTGCCTTTATAGCCGTTCTTGCATTTGGGGCAACCCACAGGTTCAAAGACCACTCCGCCATCGATCTCTTCCTGAGAAAAGCCCATTTGCAGAGCTGCCGGATGATGTTCCGCGGATAGCGGACGCTTGCAATGGTCACAGAGCTTGCGCACCAGGCGCTGGGCTATGATGATATTGATCGAATAGGCCAGCAGGAAGGGTTCGATCCCCATTTTATAGAGCCTCGATACAGCTGAGGGAGCATCGTTGGTGTGCAGGGTGGACAAGGTCAAATGCCCGGTGTTGGCAAGCTTCACTGCTATTTCCGCTGTGATCTTGTCCCGGATCTCACCCACCATCACCACGTCCGGATCGTGACGCAGGATGCTGCGGATGGCCTGATCAAAGCTCATCTTATGCCCGATCTTGAGCTGACGCGCGCCTTTGATCACATACTCCACCGGGTCTTCAACGGTCAGCACATTCAGGGAAGGATCGATGATATGATGCAGGGCAGCCATGAGTGTGGTACTTTTACCACTCCCGGTGGGGCCTGTCACCACCACGATACCCTTGGAGGTATTGATGGATTTGATAAATTCTTGTTCCGCCTGGGTTTGAAAGCCCAGCTTGCGGAAATCCGCGATCACCTTGCGATCATCGATCACCCGGATCACGATACTTTCATAACGGCGTTCATATTCTGCGGAGACTACGGGAAGAATTGATATCCTGAAGCGGATCAGATGGTCATCGATCAGTCTCTGGGCAAAGCCATCCTGAGCAGTATCGCGTTCGAAACGGTCAACCCCGATACTGCGGTCCTTCACAACCGCCGCAAAGGCTTCCGGAGGAGTGCCTTCCTGTTTGTGCCAAAGCTGCAACTTGCCATCCACCCGCAGGAAGAGATCTGTGCAGGTTTTAC
>JAKLEY010000219.1 GCA_022711455.1 Candidatus Cloacimonadota bacterium | reverse complement strand
CACTGTCGTCCTTGCCCAGGTCCAGCTTTCCGCTGCCCAGACCCAGCAACCGGAGGCTGCGGCTGCTATCCCAATGTTGGATCAGGAGCTGCTCACCGCTTTTGTAAAGGATCGCGGCATCATTGGTATACTCGGGCAACGGGGCTGTACGGGTGATATATTCAAAATTGTCATATTTGAGTTTGAGCACGATCGCCCCTCCGGTGATGTTCTTCTGTTGCATGCGGTTGGCCAGACGTTGGCTGAGCGCCTGCAGGGATTCTAAAAGCTCTTCGAGGCTGCTGATATCAGTGTCGAAAGTGTGTTCACAGCTGATGGATTTGGGATCCCAGGAGGTCACCAGATCACGGTTGTCGATCCCCCGGATCACTTGATAGTAGAACATTCCTACTTTACCAAAGCGCTTGAGCAGGTCTTTGAGTTCCCATTTGTGAAGATCGGCTCCGGTGGAAATTCCCAGCTTCTGCATGCGCGCTGCTGTGACCCTGCCAATACCGTGGAATTTACCGATCGGGAGCTTGAACAGGATCTCCTGAGCGCGCTCCGGAGGGATGTGCACCAAGCCGTCAGGCTTTTCGAGATCGCTGCCGATCTTGGCCAAAAACTTGTTGTAAGAAACTCCGGCAGAACATGTTAAATGGGTTGTTTCAAATATCTTTGCCTTGATTTCCCGTGCTATTTGAACCGGATCAGTCTCTCCCGTTTTGCTTTCAGTCACGTCTAAATAAGCTTCATCCAAAGACATCGGTTCGATGATGTCCGTATACAGCGCAAAGATCGCTCTGATCTGGGCTGTGATCTCCTTGTAAAGACCAAAGGAGGAATGCACGAAGACACCCTGTGGGCAAAGCTTCCAGGCTTGCATGCTGGACATCCCGGAGTGAACGCCAAACTTGCGTGCTTCATAGGAACAGGTGGAGACCACTCCCCTGCTGTTCGGAGGACCACCCACGATCACGCATTTTCCCTTCAATTCGGGATTCTCTCTGATCTCCACAGCGGCAAAATAGGCGTCCATATCCACGTGGATGATCTTGCGCAGGGTGTGGGGAAGAGGGCTCATGATGACCTTGAGCCCAGCCTTTGCCAGAGGTTGCTGCAAACGATCAGGAGCAGGCCAACAAGCGTGGCAGGATGAATGCTTTCAGCCAGGATCAGACGGATAAAGATCAGGGATAAAAATGGTGTGATGAAGATCAGATTGGAGACTCTGGCAGTGTTCTCCGCAAGGCTGAGGGCTTTATACCAGAGCAGGAAGGTGAGCCCCATTTCGAAGATACCCGTGTAGACAGCGGCAAGCAGAGACGGCAGCGGAGCTTTCCCGCTTCCGTTCAGGAGCGAGCCGGTGCCTGTGATCTGATATACCAGGACCAGAATAGTCGTGGCGATAAACCCGACCAAAAAATTGTAGAACAGCTTATGCTGAGCTTTGCGCCCATCCTTGAGCGAAAGGATCCAATATCCTGCCCAGACAATGGAAGTGGCGAGCGCGATCCCGCTGCCCAGGGGATCATCAAAATGGAGAGTACTGATCCTGCCTTTGGTGGAAAGCACCATGACACCTAAAAAGCTAAGCAGCAAAGCCAGCAGGTCCCTTAAGCGAAAGCGTTCCTTGAGGATGATGATGGAGAGCAGGGAGAGCACTATCGCCCAGGTGTAATTGAGCACTTGAGCTTCCTGAGCCCGCAGCCTGTCGTAGGCAATAAACAGCATCACGTAATAGAGCCAGGGATTGAGCAAGCCGGGAAGGAGCGAGCGTTTTAAATTGCTTCTCAGGGCTGCCGTGCCTCCCGGAATGAAGCTTTTCTCTGTGAAGAGGTTCACTGCTCCCAAAAACAGAACTGCCGTCAGCGAGGAGACAAAGAGCAGACCGATGGGACTGAGGGCGATGAGACTGAGCTTGAAAGATGTCGAAACCGTGGACCAGGCCAGGATCGTGAGCCCCGCGTAGAGATAGGAAAGCTGAGATTTTTTCATAAAAAAAGCCTGCCCGGAGACCGAACAGGCTTGATTATATCACATTCTGATTATTGCATTTTCTGCAAGATATCAGAATACTGTTTGATCAGTGCTTTGTTCTGAGTCTGCTGGGCACCCAGAAGCAGGAATTGGACCGCCGTTTTATTGGTGTTGTCATAAGCGTACCATTTGCCAGCATAGGTGAGCAGCTCGGGATATTGCTTTTCTATGTTGAGCAAAGCGCAAATGGCAGTGTAATCATCATCGTTGTCACGAATCGTGAGTAAACGCTTTAGATAGCCGATCCGGGCAGTATTATTGCCGGTGGCAGCGGCAAGCATCTGAGCGTTGGTAAGAGCGTCCACATTGTTGGGCTCGAGGGAGAGCACCTGTTCGATCACGGTCAGCGAACTGGCGAAGTCTTTTAATTCACTATGGCAGGCCGCGATATTGAGCAGATTGTTGGAGTCGTTGGGAATCTGCAGACGGGCTTGCTCAAAATACTTCAGGGCTTCGCTGTAATTCTTCTCATTGTAATAATATGCCGCCAGCTCCTGAATGATGGGAAGTTCATTGGGTTTGGCGTTGTAAAGCTGGAGCATGATCTGCTCAGCTTTGGCTTTGTCGTTCAGGTCTGTGGTATATATTTCCTTCATGCGGATCAGAGGTTCGATGCGGTTCGTATCAAGGTTGTAGGATAGCCGGAAAATCTCCAGCGCGTCCTTGGAATTGCCTTCTGTTCTCAGCTTCTCGCCTTCCTTGTAGATGCGGATCCAGGCGCTTTCCTTGCGTTTGGCGATATCACGTTTGTCGATGACATCGTCATCCGTGGTTTCGACAAAGGTCTCATAGGCTTTCAGAGCCCGGGAATAACTCTCATACGCGGCTTTGTTATACTCCACGGCTTTGCCGGTGAAAGTCTCTCCGTTATAGAGGTTGATATCACCCACGCGGCGCAGGGCAATCACATGGTCCGGGTTGTTGGCAAGGACTTGCTCATAAAGCGGCAGGGCTTGCTCGGTGTCTTTTTGGGCATAATAAACATTTGCGGATTTGAGGGCAACGTTGGCCTGAGGGCTCAGCTTTTGACGGGGAGCAGCACATGCGCCCAGTAGAAGCATGACAGCCAGGACTATAATAATCTGGTTT
>JAKLEY010000218.1 GCA_022711455.1 Candidatus Cloacimonadota bacterium | reverse complement strand
GGGGATGGAAGGGTGGGCGAATATGCCTGAACCGCAGAAAGATGAAGGATCCCAAAAAGGCCAGATTGAAGGCCAAAGAAATAATCAGGAGCGCATAAAGTAGACGCTTATTCATTAATTCCTCCGCCGGGGACAGACACCAATTCCATGATGCTGGTCTCTCCGAAACCGGTGAAATCAACTAAAGCTGAATTGGCCGTGAGGACTTTTGCCGTCTCCGGTCTGGTCTTGAGATCAAAGGCTTTGGTCCCAACCCGAAAGCCGATCCCCAAACTGAGCAGGATAGCCAGGAACGCGGGAACTTTCTGCAATTGCAGGAGGCGAAAACTGCTGCGCCGAACCTTATCATGCTGATCAGCCTGATCCAGGATCCGGTGATGGATCCAGGCAGGAAAGTCCTGTCCGGAAAGGGATTCCAGCCCGGAATTGAGCCGGCAGAGCTCTGTTTGATAAGCCTGGCAGGAGTAACAGCTCCGGATGTGCTGCTGCAACTTCTGGCTCTTGCGGTTGTTCAGCTCGTGGTCGAGCTGAGGGATGATCAGCTTTTGCGCGTTAGAACATCTCATGGCTTCTCTCCTTTGTCAAATCTACTTCCGGCATTTCCAGCCGGCCTAAAAACCAATACTTCATCTCAAGCGTTTCCCTGCATCATTTTTTTGCGAAGCAGCTTCTTTGCCCGAACCAACAGAGATTCCACGGCCTTTACGGAAATTCCCAGCTTGAGCGCGATATCTTTGTAGGGAAGCTGTTCGTAGTATTGCAGATGGATCACAGTTGACAGCTTGACCGGCAGGGAGGCAATGGCAGCTTGCAGATCGGAATAATCCTGAGCCGGAGCGGGATTGGACTGGGGGATGCGCGCGAAGACCTCAGGATCTCTGGGGATCATTTTGGAACGGGATTTGAGCAGCGTCATGCTCTTATTATGGGCTATCCGGTAAAGATAAGAAAGGGCAGTGGCCTCTTCGATGCCATCGATGTGTTCATAAAAAGCCAAAAACGAGACCTGGACCAAGTCCTGGGCATCCGCTTCGTGATGCACAAGGGTCCAGATATAGTTATATATTCGCTTTTCGTGGCTTGAGAGAAAACTCTCAAACTGCTCTTTCTTCATCAAAATTCTCCCCAGTATCTTGTGATAATATACTCTGTCTTTTTCAGTTTACCTCACAAATTTTCGGCTGTTCCCGGGAAGATGCTGTCGAACACGGCTTTGCGTTTAGTCTTTTGCAGTGAATGCAGCGGCAGCTCATGCTGCAAATGGTAATCCAGCAATTTGCCAAAAGCAACGCTGGCAGCCTCACTTTGGAGGATATGATGCCACTGAGGGTAAAACTCACCCTTGTTGTAATAGAGATTGATGATATGCGCCAGATGATCCAGATAATTCACTTCTTCAAAACTGAGCGCGTCGCTGCTGATGATCCGGTAGGGAGGGATGGTCCACCACTCATAGCCAAGCTTCGTTGCCTGTTCGCACATAGGGGTATCCGGCAGGATCTTCAGGATGCCCAATTGCAGCTCTGCGGGTTCGGTTTGCATCAGTTCATCCAGAGAATGCAGCACTCCCGCCATGCTATCCCCGGGGAGTCCGATCAGCAGATCGCTGTGAACTATTAGCCTGGTCTCATTCTTAAGCCTGAGCAGCATAGCTTTGGCTTTGGGCCAGTCAGATCTTCTGCCGCTGGCTTGCAGGATCTCCGGATGCACGGATTGGATGCCGACTTCGAAGCGAATCCTGTTTTCCGGAGCAGTCTTTAGTATCTCCAGATCATCATTAGTCAGTAGATCTGGATAGATCTCAAAATGACAGACCGGCGCTTCATCATGCTTGATCACATATTTCCAGATCCGGTTTGCCAGGGCTTTGTCGGTGTTAAAGCTGCGATCCACGAATTTAAGGGTTTTGGGCTGCAGATAAAACAGGGCATCCAGTTCTTGATACAGCTTCACCAGATCACCCGGTAGCACAGCATTAAAACGCTGTTCAGAGCGGGGATCATTGGCGGAAAGACAGTAGATGCATTTAAACGGGCAACCCCGGCTGGTCTCATAATAGATCAGTTTTCCTTCCAGTCTGGCTTTATCTTCCTCTTGGTAGGGAAAGGGGATGTCTTTGAGCGGGATATGGGTCCTGACACTCACAAAACCATAATCGCCCTCAAAATATTCATCATCCAGCTTGCGAAAGGCAGCTTCACCGGGACCCTCGATAAAATAGTTGTATTTGCTCAATTTGGTGTTTGATACCAGATTCTCAACTTCCGGCCCACCTATCACCAGAACGCTGTTTGGCAGTACTTTCTGAACAGCCGGAAGCAGATCCTGCAGATAGATCCGGTTCCAGATATAGACCGAAAAGCAGAGCACGTCCGGAGCTTGCTGATAGATCAGTTCCAGCACGTCTTCCGGCAGATCCCTGGTGGTGTAATCCAGCATCACAGTTTCATAAAGCTCAGGCTCCAGCATTGCCCTCATATAGTAGAGAGCCAGGCTGCTGTGGCTCCAGGAACTGTTGATACTCACGAAACAAATCTTCTTCATAGGATGCAGGTTTTGGATAGGGCTATGCTTTGTCAAGATTCATCGGCCGGGAGGGAATCTGGTTGACAGAAAACGGCAGCTGAAATCTAATGGCACAAAATTGTGTTTTTGATAAAAATATACCATACAAGGAGATACAAGAATGGCTACACAAAAAAAAGCCACCATGGACGGCAACACTGCAGCCGCGCATGTCGCTTATGCCTTCAATGAAGTAGCAGCGATCTATCCGATCACTCCCTCTTCCACAATGGGAGAGCTTTCAGACGCCTGGGCCTCTGATGGACGCAAGAACATCAATGGCACCACAGTCGATGTGATGGAAATGCAATCCGAGGCCGGAGCAGCCGGAGCCGTACATGGTTCGCTGACTGCCGGAGCCCTCACAACCACCTTTACAGCCTCTCAGGGCTTGATGCTGATGCTTCCCAATATGCATAAGATAGCCGGAGAAATGCTGCCCACAGTTTTTTACGTAACCGCCCGCAGCCTGGCTGCGCAATCCCTCTCCATTTTTGGAGATCATTCGGACGTGATGTCTGCCCGCAACACAGGTTTTGCTTTTGTGGCCTGCAACAGCGTTCAGGAAGTGATGGATCTGGCTCTGGTCTGCCAATTGG
>JAKLEY010000217.1 GCA_022711455.1 Candidatus Cloacimonadota bacterium | reverse complement strand
CAGCTGGGCCTCGCATCCGGTGGACACCGGATCCGCTTTGCTCCTGCCTTTTAACCACCCCGCAGAAAGCTATTCCAGCCTCCAGAAATGGGATAAGGCCACCGAAACCAGAACCTCTCTGAGTACTTTTCCCCAGCCCATTCGCTCCAACCTAAGTTATTTCAGGTATGAAGCTTACCTGCTGAGTGGGGGGCAGACAGGCTTCTACACTCTGAATAGGGTGAAGGTTTCTGATGCAACCAAGCTGAGCTATGTACTGCCGATTCCTGTGGATTCGCTGGTGGTTGGCATCTATATGCTGCCCCTGAGACCGGATGACGAATTCAATCTGGTGGTTCAGACAGCGCACGCGGTCTATCTTTTCGATCCCGATTTCGAGCTATGCCCCGGATTTCCGTTCATCCACGACGCGGTCTGCACCGCTCCGCTCTCCTTTGCCGATTTCAATCAAAACGGAAGCTGGGACATCCTGCTGGGCACCGATCGGGGAGCGATCGTGCTGGATTATGCGGGAATGCGCATGGGCTCTGTGGAGCTTCCGGGCGTCTCAACCGACGAGTTTTCCGGCGGGATCAGGGCTTTGGATATCGACAATGACGGAAAGCTCGATCTGATCGGAAATTTCAGCAACAACCGTCTGGCCGCCTGGGATGAGGGCTATCGTCTGAAGCCGGGCTATCCTGTATCATTTGCCAGGCGCAGCAGGCTCCTGCCTCTGGTTGGTAAGGCTTCAGATCAGAAGCATTATCTCTGGACCCCCGCCGATGACGGCAAGATCTTCCGCAAGGAAATCCCCCTCTTTGATCCCGCGGATGCCGACACCACCTGGTTCACCGAGTTTGGAAACCTGCGCCGCACTGCCTCTCTGGATCACAGCCCGGGCTCCAATCAATACAGCACCGACCGGCTTTTTGTGCCCGGGGAAGTCTTTATCTACCCCAATCCTCTTAAAAGCACCTATGCTCAGAAGATCACGCTCAGCGTCATGACCAGCCGGGACACCGATCTGGAGCTCAAGGTTTATGACATCAGCGGAGCTCTGATCTATCAAAACAAAGGCAGAGCCAAGGCTTACCTGCAAAACCGGGAACTCTTTGATCTGCCGGCTCATCGCATGCGCAGCGGAGTTTATCTGGCAGTTGTCTCTGCCGGGAAAGCTCACGCGCGGCTCAAATTTGCGGTCGAAAAATAATGGAGATTATTATGAAATACAGGTCTATCACAGCTCTATTCCTGATGCTCATCGGGATCAGCCTGAACGCTCAGATCCAGGATAATGCCGGAGAATACGGCTTCAAATTTCTCAATATCCCTCTCAGCCCAACCTCAATAGCATTGGCAGGAAGGGGCATGGACAGTTTTTCAAATCCCGCAGCTTTCGTTTTGCAGCCTGCGGTCAGCACTCTGAACAAGCAGCGTAGTCTGAGCCTATCGCATGCCGCCTGGCTGGGGGATACGGATTTTAACAATGTCTGCTATTCTTTTTCGGATCGCCGCAAACACTTTGGCCTGATCCTGAGAAATCTGAATTACGGCGAGATCGAAAAGCGGGACGAACAGGGCAATGTGATCGGAGTCTACAATCCTTTGGATCTGAACCTGATGGCAAACTACGGCTTGCGTTTGGGAGCCAGCAGCTATGTGGGTGTGAATGCCGGATTTGTTTATGAGAAGCTCAGCACGGCTTCGGCTTTGGGGATCAGCACTGATCTGGGTTTCACCATCCTGCCGCCCTTGCAGGATGCGGTGATCTCACTGGCGATCAGAAACCTGGGCTTTTCCGGAGCCATGCACGAGGAAGCGGTCAAGCTGGCGCCTCAGGCCGAGCTTGATCTCAGTAAGGGCTTCACCTACAATGCCACGTCCGTAAACTTGGCTGCATCGGCCACCAAGTCCCTTGACGAACCTTTCAAAGGCAGCTTCAGCACCGAATTCGGGTTTTATGACCTGCTATTCCTGAGAGCCGGCTACAAACTGAATTATGGAGCAGGTGATATCTCCGCGGGGATAGGTCTGCGTTACAACAGGTTCGGAGTCGATTACGGCTGGGCAGCCTATGAAGATAATCTCTCCGATGTGCACAGCATTGCCGTCCACCTCTTTTTCTGATAAGGATCTATTGTGCTGAACAAGCAATTCACCATCTTCACAGTGTTCCTGTTGGCAATCATCGGAATCCGGGCACTGGAATTCAGTCCGGGTCAGCTCCTGATCAAGACCCGGGAACCGGTCACCCTGCGAGGAGCCAAGACAGGGCTGAGGGCTCTGGATAATTATCTGGAAGGTCTGGGTGCTTTTGCTGCCAAGCCTGTAAAAGGCATGCCATCACAGCATTACTTTTCTGTAAGTATCAGCCGGACCCCGGATTGGGACAGGATCAAGGCCAACAGTCTCAAATTTGAGGGTGTGGAATACATCCAGCCCAACTATCTGCGGAAGATGCTGATCGAACCGAACGATCCTCTCTATCCCCAGCAAATGCATGCCATGTGTTCGATCCCTCAAGCCTGGAATCTGTCGACAGGCAGCTCTCAGGTGGTGGTAGGAGTTGTCGATTCCGGTATCCTGCGCGATCATCCTGATCTGGCAGAGAACGTCTGGTATAACGATCTGGAGATTCCCGATAACGGGATAGATGACGATAACAATGGTTACATAGATGATTATTGCGGTTGGGATTTCTGCGACGCCCCGGAACTGGTCGACGAGGCACTGGGAGACTATCTTGACCCTGATAATGACGTAACGGATGAGAACTTCCATGGCACGCACGTGGCAGGGATCATCGGAGCAGTTGGGAACAATGCCACCGGAGTCAGCGGAGTTTGCTGGAACGTGAAGATCATGCCGATCCGGGCAGGTTTCCGAACCGTTGGTGGCCAGGGCTATCTGCAGGATGATGACGCGGCGGCAGCCCTGATCTATGGAGCTGATATGGGTTGCCGGGTGATCAATATGAGCTGGGGTGACCCCAATTACTCTCCCATTATTGCTGATGCTTGTGAATATGCTGCTTCAAGGGGAGTGATCTTAGTGGCCTCTGCAGGCAATGACCCGGTGCCGATTTTATCATATCCCGCGCGGCTTTCAGAAGTGATTTCCGTGGGCGCGGTGAATAAAAGCCGTGTCATTGCGGGATTTTCCAGCTATGGCGTGGATCTGGATCTGGTCGCACCCGGGGAAGGAGGCCTCAGCACCTACAAAGTGGAAGAAGGCGAGATGTATTTTG
>JAKLEY010000216.1 GCA_022711455.1 Candidatus Cloacimonadota bacterium | reverse complement strand
AGTTCCGGAGCCCCAGCCCCCAGCAGGATCGCCTCGTCTCCCACGCGGGCGGAAGGAATATCAGTGAGATCGATGGTGATCATATCCATGGAGACTCTGCCGATCACAGGACACAGTTGTCCCCTAACAAGAACTGAAGCCCTGTTACCAAGCAGAAATTCATAACCGTCAGCATAGCCAATGGGAACTATGCCATAAACACTGTCACGCGGGGCTATCCAGCTCAGATTATAGCCCACCGGCTCACCTTTTGAGATCTTCTTGATCTGAGAAAGACTGGCCTTGAAGGTCATCACCGGCTTCAGAAGGAGATCACTTTGGGTTTCTGTGTTTGTACGTATTCCATAGCTGAGAATTCCCAAACGGACCAGATTGCAGCCCTTGCCCAAACCTGCAGCCACACCGGAGCTATTTGCGATATGGATATAGCGTGGGTAAGCAGGAAGCTGATCCAGACATTCCCAAAATCGGTTTTCTTGCGCAAGAGAGAATTCCGGATCACTCTCGCTGGAAGCAAAGTGAGAGAACATGCCGTCAATTCGCAGGGCAGTAAGAGCAGGCAGTATTTCAAGCAAATGGGTAAAATCGTTTTCCAGAGCGCCGGAGCGGTGCATTCCCGTATCCAGTTTGAGATGGACCGGAAGAATGGTTCCGGCTTTGAGTGCGGCTTCATTGAACAAGCGGGCAAATTCAGGATCAGAGATCGAGGGCATAACCCCGTGCTCGATAAAACCACCTACTTCAGTTTTCAAGGCGGGTGAGAGCACCAGGATGGGAATAGTGATTCCCTGCAGCCTGAGGAGTTTGGCCTCTTCCAGATTGGCAACACCCAGCAGGGAAGCGCCTTCAGAAATGGCAATCTGGCTGATCTGAAGGGCTCCGTGGCCGTAGGCGTCAGCTTTCACGATCTGCATATAATTCTGGTCTGGCTCCAGGAGCCCTTTCAGTATCTTTAAATTTGAAGCAAAGGCGTCAAGGTCGATCTCCACCCAGCTGCGATCGTGTATGCTTTGATTCATGGTTTTAAAAATATTTGGCGGCCAGTTCTGCCAGTTTCGAACGCTCACCTTTTTCTAAGGTAACATGACCGATCATTATCTCCTGCTTGAGTTTCTCGACTGCCACTGAAAGCCCGTTACTTTGCGAATCCAGATAGGGGATATCGATCTGATAAGGGTCACCGGTAAGCACCAGCTTGGTGTTTTCACCTGCCCTGGTGATGATGGTCTTCATCTCGTGGGGAGTGAGATTTTGAGCTTCATCGATGATGATGAACTGATCCGGCAGGCTGCGTCCGCGGATATAAGTGAGTGGTTCCAGCTCGAGAAAGCCGTAATCCAGAAAGTCGTTCAAACTGGGTTTCTTTTTTCCTTTCGATCCCGGGTTTTCCTCGTGGGCGGAGAGCAGAATATCCATATTGTCATAAACCGGCTGCATCCAGGGGTTGAATTTTTCCTGTTTTGAGCCCGGCAGATAGCCCAGATCCTTTCCCATGGGGAAGATCGGGCGCGAGATCACCAGCCGTGAATAGCGTTCTTCCTCCACCACTTTGTGCAGCCCGGCAGCCATAGCCAAAAGGGTCTTACCGGTGCCGGCTTTTCCGGACAGGCTCACTAACTTCACGTTGTCATCCAAAAGCAGATCAAAAGCCATTTCCTGTTCAAAATTACGGCTCTTGATCCCGAAAATCTCTTGTTTATTATAGTTCTGCAAGCCATAGAGTGATTTATGGATCGAGTTATAACGCAGGTTTCTGGATATCTCCGCGTTGTCTTTATTTATGATCCGCACGAATTCGTTCGGATAAAGCTCACCGAAAGTGTTGGCAATAAACTTCTTTTCATCGAGTTCCGCGAAGACTGCGGGCTCCACTTCATGGCTTTCCCAACCGGTGTATAACTCCTCGAATTTGATATTGTCGGTCTCATAATTTTCCGCGTTGATTCCTACGCAATCGGCTTTGATCCGCACGTTGGCGTCCTTGGAGACGAGGGTGACACTGCTTTTGGGATATTTTTGCTTGAAATAAAGGGCTGTACCGATGATCAGATTATCGTTGCGATCCAAAAAGAAGAGCCGGGAAGTAGCGTCTGTAACTTCGTTATTGACTGTGATCTGGATAGTGCCACCATGCTCTGTTTTGACCCCGTCCTGCAAGCTGCCGTGTTTACGCAATGAATCCAGGTAACGTCCGATCTGCCTTGCATTGCGGCTCTTTTCATCCACCCCTTTCTTGAATTGGTCTATCTCTTCGATCACCACAATAGGAATCACCACCCGGTGTTCAGCAAAGGAAAACATGGATTGAGGGCTGTGAATGAGGACGTTCGTATCGAGCACAAATATCTTCTTATCCATTCAGAAGCTCCTATTTGACGCGTTTTGCGATCTGCAGAATTGTCTCTTTATGGGCAGGGAATTCATCTATCAATTTGGAGGGATCGGCCAGCTCAAAATCCGTGTAGGAGAAGGCAGGCCATAGCGTGCAACCACAGAGGGCATATGAATCTGCTTCGATCACTTCCGCTGCTGCCCAGCTGTGCCTGTGAACCACGATCTGAGGATTTTGCCCGGCAAGAATGTCTGAACCCAGGACAAAGCTCTCCAGTCCTTTGTGACTGGTGAGAACGTAGAGCCGCAGAGGGCTGCCGCTGTAGTGATGCCACATTTCATCGCAATTCAAACGATGCCAGGCAGAAACTTCTGAAGTGGGAAGCATATAGATTGAAGACGAGCCAATTGTACGGGTGGGGAAGACCAGCTTTTTATTGCTGTCGACCAGATCCCCGGTAAACAGAGATTGCCAGTTTCTGCGGTAATAACCGCCTTCAGGATGCGCAATGAGATTGAGCTTGTCGATCAATTCATGATAGTCTTTCATAACATACACTCGCAACATTAATCTTAAGGATAACAAACTAAGCGAAGAGATGAAATCAGTCAATCTTTTTTATCTGATGAGGGGAGAATATCTAAAGGATGGTGCTGAAGGGGGGACTCGAACCCCCACGAGCATATTGCTCACTAGTCCCTGAAACTAGCGTGTCTACCGATTTCACCACTTCAGCACTCGGTTTTGCTACAAAAGCAGAGACCGGGCTTTTTTGTCAAGACTTTTATCCGTTACTCACATCCCCCCATTTTTCAAACAAGGTAAGATCAATTGCTGGGCTTCTGTCCATTTACCCCCATATTCGAGGATGTTATACCTCGTGACATGAGCAAAGCAGTGGCTCAAGACCTTTG
>JAKLEY010000215.1 GCA_022711455.1 Candidatus Cloacimonadota bacterium | reverse complement strand
CGATCTCGAGGACTATGCGGACCTTATGGTCGACACTGCCAAGCTGACCCCAAGCTGGAACAACATGCTGCCCATGACCTACACTTTCCCCGGAACCGTGCCGCTATACATAGCGCAGATGAGCCCGGGTTCCAACGGCAACGGCCTGCCGGTGGCATACTTATATCAAACAAGTGGAGTTATTCATCTGGCCATGTTTGGCATTCCGCTCTATTTCATGCAGCCCGAGGGCGTACGCTCCATGCTGGAAGATCTGATCGACGATATCCTCTACCCCACCGCTATTGATGATGAGATCCTGCCTCAGCCTGCTTTCAGGCTCTCGGTCTACCCAAATCCCTTTAATCCCACTGCCACCATAGCCTTCAGCCTCCCCCGCGCTTCGAAAGTGGAGATAGATATCTTTAATCTGCGGGGTCAACGCGTGCGTTCCTGGAGACACGAAACTGCCTCCAAAGGTGAGCACAAGCTAAGCTTCGATGGCAAGGACCAGAGCGGCAAAGCCTTGGCCAGCGGAATATACACTGTCCGGATCAAAGCCGCGGGAAGAGTCCTGAGCAAGAGGATCAGTCTTATTAAGTAATGAGTAATGAGTGATGAGTGATGTGTAGGGGTGCAGTGTACCGGCGCTCGCCGTAGCGCCTTGTTTATAAGTGTTGTAGGGGTGTAGGGGTGCAGGGGTGTAGTGTTCTTGCGCTTCGAATTCTATCTATCAGTGTCCTCAGTGTTCTCTGTGTTGAATAGAAGTATCTGACGTCGGATCGGCATCCGACACAACCTGTTCTCTGTGTTGAATAAGAGTGTCTGCAGTCGGATCGGCATCCGACACTAGCTCTTCCCTTCATTGTTGATAGTTTTTCTATCGTACGCTGAATACGATCATCCCCACTATTCCCCGGATCACACTGATCCCCGAAATCAGAGCAAAGAACCAATTCACCTGCGGTAAAAGGAAATAGATCAAGCCGGCGAACACACCGGTGCCTATGGATTCATAGCTGTTGATCTGATGGGAAAGGCTCATTTCCCTCTCATCCGGATGATGCTTATACAAGACTGCGAACTGGCCGGCCAGAAAAGGCAGGATTCCGATCACGAGACCGGCAATGCCATATTCTACGCTGAGAAACCAGGTCAAAATCCCGGTAACAAATTGACTGGCATACAAAAGACGGTGATTTCCTCTGAACGTCATTTTTCCTCCTCGAAGAAGAAGATCTCTTCAACTGTGGTTTCAAAGTAAGCTGCTATTTTCATAGCACTGACGATGGATGGGAAAAACACTCCTTTTTCCATCGAATTGATCGTCTGCCGGCTGAGGCCGACTGCCGTTGCAAGCTCTGCCTGGGTGATGTCTTTAATCGCTCTCAGGACTTTCAGTTTATTTCTTAGGATCATCTCATCCTCCCGAGAACAATATATGAGATGTCCGACAATTTGTCAAGTAGTATTTACATTATGCCAAAGACTATTTACTAAGGTAGGCCTCCCACTGCCGACCATCAATGGTTCAGTGCAGGAAATTGTGAGTCTTGATATGCTGTCCCAGGGCAGTTAATAATGGATGAATTCGAGAGTTTGATCAGAGGGGTGAAGTCTTCTGCGATCCCAAGGTCTTAATTTTTAATTCTTTCGGTTTACCATTTCTTAAAGATAAAAACCACCGCCAGCACGATCAGGCCAAAGCCTACGAGGTAGTTCCATTTGAGCCCTTCTTTGAGATAGAAGGCCGAAAATATGCAGAAGACCACCAGAGTGATAACTTCCTGGATAGTCTTGAGCTGGAAAGCGTTGAATTGCCCGTAACCGATCCTGTTGGCAGGCACCTGAAAACAATACTCAAAAAAAGCTATGCCCCAGCTGGCCAAAATCACCAGGAACAGGGGTGAACTCTTGAATTTGAGGTGTCCATACCAGGCAAAGGTCATGAAGATATTGGAGATGGTCAAGAGCAGAATAGTCCGCATTCTGAGCTATTTGTCCCCTTTCAATTCGTGATAGAGCCTGCGGATATCATCCTCGCTGATCTCAAAGGGATTATTTGCCATATTGCGGCTGGCCATCACTTCCGGAGTGCGCTCTTCGATAAAACCTTCCGAAATCTGCACGTCCAGCGAGAGCTGCAAGGCCTCCAGCCATTGATAGAATTGCATCTGCGTGATCCCGAGCGCGGCAAAGAGGGCGTCCAGTTCTTTTTTAACCGCCGGATAATAGAGCTCCATGATTCCCCGCATCACAATACCATTGGCCAAACCATGGGGAATGCCATAGATCGAGGTGAGCGGATAGCCGATGGAATGCTGGAGCGTGGTGCTGGTGAACGCGATCGTCATCCCGCCGTAAAGCGAGGCGCGCATCATTTCTGCCCTCGCAGTCAGATTGCGGGGATCGGACAGCACCAGAGGCAGATTTTCGTATATAGCCTTGATCCCGGAGAAGATCAGCGGAAAGATCACCGGATTACGTTTGTTTGAATATATTCCCTCCAGCAGATGAGAGAGGGCATCCACCCCGGTGTGCAGGGTCACAAGAGGCTTCAGACTGAGGGTGTAGCGCGGATCGAGAATGGCCAGCCGGGGGAATGCCAGCTCAGTGCCAAATCCGGCTTTTTTCATGGTTTTGGGGTCGGTGAGCACAGAGTATTGGGTCACCTCCGTCCCCGTTCCGGAAGTGGTGGGTATCGCCACCAGCGGAAGGCTTTTAGTATAGCGACTCACATCATAGATGTCATCACGATCCACTCTGTTTGCGGCAACCAGAGCGATCGCTTTGGCCGCATCGATCGGGCTGCCGCCTCCTATCCCGATCACAAAATCACAGTGTGCCAAAACCAGTTCCGTGACTCCGTCCATGACTGTGTCCACAGTGGGGTTTTCGCTCACCCGGTCAAAGATCTTCCAGCCAATATCCGCGTCCAGCAGCAGCCTTTGGACTTCTTCCAAAGCTCCGCTCAAACAGGCAGAGCTCTTTCCGGTCACGATCAGGGCATTGATTCCCAGCCTGATCAGATGATCTTTGGCCTGCTCCAATGCGCCATCTCCAAAAAACAAGCGGGTGGGCATATAATACATTTTTCACTCCTCTTCTGCTGAAGTCAGATCTTTGAGCTTTGAGATAACTGAATATTTTGAGACTGGATAAGATGTCAAGCTTTATAAGCCTCCAGCTCACATCCCCCCATTTTTCAAACAAGGTAAGATCAATTGCTGGGCTTCTGTCCATTTACCCCCATATTCGAGGATGTTATA
>JAKLEY010000214.1 GCA_022711455.1 Candidatus Cloacimonadota bacterium | reverse complement strand
CGCAAGCGTTGGAGTGCCATCGGGTCTGTGGAGAGATCAATGCCTTCCTGCTTTTTGAAGCTTTCGAGGATCCAATCGATCACCCGTTTGTCAAAATCATCCCCACCCAGATGGGTATCTCCATTGGTGGAAAGCACTTCCACCACACCCTGGGAGATGTCCAGAATGGAAATATCAAAGGTTCCGCCGCCCAGATCGTAAACGGCAACTTTCTGCTCTTTCTTGTTTTCCATGCCATAGGCCAAAGCCGCGGCAGTGGGCTCGTTGATGATGCGCTTGACATCGAGTCCGGCAATCTTTCCGGCATCTTTGGTGGCCTGACGCTGGTCATCGTTGAAGTAGGCAGGAACCGTGATCACGGCTTCCGTAACTTCCTGGCCCAGATAGGCTTCGGCAGTTTCTTTCATCTTGCCCAGAACCATCGCAGAGATCTCCTGAGGAGTGTAGTTGCGGTTGTCCGTATCGATGTGCACGGCAGCCTGGCCTTTGAGACCGCTCATTACTTTATAGGGAACCTGCTTGATCTCTTCGCTGACTTCAGAGTGGGCACGGCCCATAAAGCGTTTGATCGAAAAGACAGTATTCAGGGGATTGGTGACAGCCTGCCGTTTGGCGAGCTGACCCACCAGGCGTTGTCCGTCTTTGGCAAATCCAACCACTGAGGGGGTGGTGCGGGTGCCTTCCGCGTTTGTGATAACTACCGGCTTACCGCCTTCCACGACGGCTACGCAGGAGTTTGTGGTTCCAAGGTCTATACCGATTATTTTTCCCATGTTTTCCTCCAGGTACTCATATTATTCTTCATTATTTTCTTGCTTCTTGCTTAATTCATTTCCGTTGGACACTGCCACCCGGACAGGACGGATCACTTTATCGTTCATGGTGTAGCCATTCTGAATGATGGCAGCCACGATGTTTTCATCATAATCAGAGGGGATGTGGGCCAGCGCGTCGTGCAGACCGGGGTCAAATTCGGCACCCAGAGCTTCGATCTTCTTCACCCCTTCCCGCAGGAGCACGGAGCGCAATTGCTGTTCGATCAGCAGAATGCCTTTCACAAACTTGTCTTCCGCGTGCTCAGGCTCCATTTGCAGCAGCGCGCGCTCGAAATTGTCCAGCACGTCGCAAACCTCCAGAGCCAGCTTTTCGGTCGAGCGTTTGATCCAATCCGTCTTTTCCTGGGTGCTGCGCCTGCGGTAGTTTTCAAATTCCGCCATGCTACGCAGATATTTATCTTTCCACTCGTCGCGTTCTTTGCTCATCAGTTCCAGCTCGGTCGGTTCAGGTTCTTTATCCAGTACTTCGACTTTGATCTCTTTTTCTTGTTCCTGGCTCATATCTTCGGGTTTCAAATCCTTCTTTTTGTGTGTCATCGGTTTTAGCTCCTCCATTGTACGGGCGCTCGCCGTAGCGCCCTAGTTCAAATCATTCTTTTTGTGTGGCATCGGTTTTAGCCTCCAATTCATTGCGGCACGATCATGCCGCGTCTGGTTGTGACGGTAATTGTCTCTGTTATATCCCTGATCAGCGGGATCAGCTTGCGATAATCCGTGCGGATGGGAGCTAGGACCCCCAGATAACCCGGGATGCCAAAGACTTCATAACGGCCATAAATGACCACAAAATCGTGCCATTCCTTGATGTCCAGATCTTCACCCATCAGGATGCAAACCTTGTCCCGGGCGGGATTGTTGCGCATCAGGCTCAGCAGCAGATCCTGGCGTTGGATCATGTTCATAAAACTGAGAATGGCGTGTTTGGAATCAAACTCGGGCTGTTCCAAAAACTTGATCGAGCCGTCAAAATGAATGAAGAAATCGCTGATCTCAATGAAAGCACGGTGTAACTCACGCAGAAAGAGGCTAACTAAAGCGTTGTCCTGATGCATGTTATCCCGCATCTCAACCAGCACCTTATTGGCAATATCGTAGATCCTGAGGCCAACCAATTCGTCATTGAGATAGCGCACCAGCTTGCGGAGCTGAGTCTCCGTAATGTCGTAATCGCATTTCATGATCACAGTCTTATCCAGCCCGCTATCCAGACTCATCACAAATAAAAGCTTACGGTCTCCGATCGGAAACACTTCCAGCTTGGCCAGATAGCCGTTTGAAACCTCTGGCTCTGCCACAAAGCTGAGCTGATCGGTCTCCTTGGCCAGCATCTGCATGATATAGTGCAGCGCACGGGGAGTGTCCTTGTAGTTGTGGATCAAGAGGTCGCGCAGCATATCCATCCTCGGATAGCTAATCTTGACGTGCTCCGGCTCGATTATCTCCAGATACTTTCGGTAGCCTCCGATTGTGGGAATCCGTCCTGCCGAAGTGTGCGGCTGGGAGATCAGATTCATCTGCTCAAGCTTCAAAAGATCCAATCGCAAAGTGGCCGAAGAAACATCGCCCAGATATTTCTCGTTCAAAATGCGCGAGGACACCGGCTCGCAGCTGACAATGTATTCATCCACCAGCGCTTTCATAGTGTCGTTTAAGCGTAGTTGATTCTTTTTCATTCTCTCCACTCGTTAATATCTTAGCAGTCGGCATATTTATCTGCTAAACCTGAGGACAATCTAATCAACTTGCGAAAATTGTCAATCGAAAAGTGAGAGTGCTAAAAAATAGTCGAGAGGTCGAAAGGTCGAAGTAAAAACCCTTACCCCAAACTTCAAATGACCCTCTTATAGACCATCACTGAAAACTTCAAATCCAATCACCAAAACTTCAAATGTCCAAGAGAGGATGAGCCAAACGAATCGAATGCTTGAAATATGTTAACTTCTTTCAGATCATTCTATTGTGTATATGGAGCAAGATTCCTGATGATCAAAGGAAATGTCCAAGTCCCAAATAAGCGATAGGAGATTTGAAGTTTTGGTGAAAAAATGGGTTGTTTTCATGGAAATGTCCAAGTCAGACAAAGCAGTTGTTTCTAAGCATATCGTACTTTTTTTAACAATGTGATAGCATCAAATGTCCAAGTGAGTGCAATTTGAAGTGTTAAGTGAGGGTTTGCATCAGCAATGGTCGATTATGCACATCATTCTAAACCCAAATATTAAGTAATATAGTTTTCACACAGTCTCCTACTCGGGAACGACAAAGCATAATTGAGAAAGGAATTAATAAAGTGACGATGTGGGTATATAGCTGGGTTCCCGACTTAACGGGAACAATAAGGACGTTGAAACCTTATCTTGACACAATATGAGATACTATTAGATTGGCAAAAAGAGAGGAACTTATATGAAGAAGGTAATTATTGCAGCAAGTATTCTAATACTGCT
>JAKLEY010000213.1 GCA_022711455.1 Candidatus Cloacimonadota bacterium | reverse complement strand
ACGCTGATTGGGATCGAAACCGAAGGCCGCAAGATCATCGCAACCGTCCAAAAAGGTGGCACCGCGGAGATTACAGCCGGAGCAGCAGGAAAGAACAAGACCATTGTGGTCTTTTCCGATTCGCTGGACCGGGCTTTGGCTTCTTTTGTGATCGCCAACGGCGCTGCTACCACGGGTAAAAAAGTGACCATGTTCTTCACCTTCTGGGGACTGAATGTGATCAAAAAACAGCGCAAACCGCAGGTCGAGAAAGACCTCATGGGCAAGATGTTCGGAATGATGCTGGCCGGCAGCAGCAAGGGCCTGGGTCTGTCCAAGATAAATTTTGGCGGAATGGGGCCGATCCTGATGCGCAAACGCATGAAAGACAAGAATGTGGATTCGCTGGAACTGATGATTCAGCAAGCTCTGCACGCGGGAGTCGAAATGATCGCCTGCCAGATGTCCATGGATATCATGGGTGTGGATGCCAAAGAACTGATCGACGGCGTCACCATCGGTGGCGTGGCGACCTATCTCTCCGAGGCGGAACAAGCTAATATAAACTTGTTCATCTAATTCACAGAATAGATTAGGGATGATCAGGATGATCAGGATGATCATGATCATCCTCTTCATCCCGGGTCTATTAGGTTCTTTTCCCCAAGGATTTCAGGATTTAAGGATTAACAAGGAGGATACCACGAATTCACAAGAATGAACACGAATAAGTGAGACAGAAAACCAGTTTCGAGCAGATTCGTGTTATTTATCCACGCTCAAACTATCCTGCTGATCCCAAACATCCTCTTCATCCCCGGTCTATTCTTTTTCCGTCTTTTTCCGCTTTTTTCCGTGCTTTTCCGGGTTCAATGAAAATCCGTGCCGATCCGTTTTTTCCGTGCTTTTCCGTGGCCTATTTTTTAGATCATCAAATACACAAACAAAGCCACCGCACTCAGGAGCAACAGCATCTGTGGCAAGTATTGGCTGAGAGGTAACACTGATCTGCGCTCGCTTTTGCCCATGCTGATCTGCAGCACTGCTCTGCCAAGTCCCCAGGCTATGGATGCCAGCAGGATGAAGAACAGCGTCAACCCGATAATGTTTCCGGAGTTCATGAGGCCGATCGCAATGTAGAGCTCACTCAGGAACAAAGGTGAGGGCGGCATCCCGATGATGAAGGCGTAGGCGATCAGCCAGAGCCAGCCGCTGCCCGGATCGAGATCGAGCAGACCGCTGCATTTGTCACTATCCTTCTGATGGTAGATCTGATAGATATTCCCGGCGGTGAGGAAGAAGGCAGCCTTGATCAGGGAATGACCCATGACGTGGATCAATCCGGCTTTTCCTGCCAGATCCCCCAAACCGAAGGCAATCAGAATGATCCCCATGTTCTCTATGGATGAATAGGCAAGCATACGCTTGAAATTCCTGATCTTCACGATAAAGACAGCCGCCACGAAGATGGAGAGAAAGCCCAACACCAGAAAGGCTTGCGAGGCCAGAGAACCCATTCCGCTCAGATCCATGACTGTCCGCATTCGTAAGAGCGGCAGCAGAGCTGTGTTCAGCAAAGCACCGGAAAGCAGGGCTGAAACTGCCGCCGGGGCTTCCGAATGAGCGTCCGGCAGCCAGAAATGCATGGGTGCCAGCCCGATCTTGGTGCCAAAACCCACCAGAATGAAAACGAAGGAAAGCTTTAGCCAGAATGGGGATAAGGAGCTTGCCTGAGCTAAAACCCGATCCAGATTGAGGCTGGGCAGCCCGGATTGGGCTATGATCAGGAGCAGAATGCCCACAAAGGCAATGGCGATCCCGATCGAACAGATGAAAAGGTACTTCCAGGCAGCTTCGAGGGACTGTTTTCCCCTTTCGAAACTTATCAGCATCGCGCTGGCCAGAGTGGTGCTCTCCACAAAGACCCAGATCAATCCCAGATCCCGGCTCAGATTAGCCCCGTCCATTGAGGCGACGAAGAGCATCAGACAGATACTGTAGATGCTGCTCTGGCGTGGATCCAGCTCCGTTTTGAGCTTGAGCGAATACAAAGCCACCGCAAAATAGAGGAGGGCAGAGATCAGCAGAAATGTGCTGCTGAGACTGTCTACCCCAAGGCTTTGGGCAAGGCCGGTGGAGGATAGAGCCATGGCAAGAGAAGCCCCCAGATGAATGAGGCTGTGCGTGAGGACCAGCACAGTGTTCAGGCTATTATTCTTTAAAATCACTGCCAATAATCCGAAGAGCAGGGGCAAGCTGAAGATGTAAATGAATATCATCGCTTCAATCCTTAAGTGTGGACAGTTCGTCGCTGTCCACTTCCTCGAAGCTGGAGGAGATCTTGTTGATGAAGAGTACCGCGATCAGGATGGACAGCAGCAAGTCCAGCGAGACTCCCAGGCTCACCACATGAGGCATCTCGGCTCCCACGGAAAGAGAAAGCATAAAGATGCCATTCTCCATGATCAGATACCCCATCAGATGCGTGATCAATTTCTTGTTTGCGATGATGATAAAGAGCCCTTTGAGAATTGCCGCAAACGCGATCCCGAAATGCAGGGGATGCAGAGCCGGACTGCTTTTCCCGCTCCAGAGAGCAATGAAAAAACTGAAGGCAAAGATCAGGGTCATGCTTCCCAAGGAGAAGAAATTGGAGACCGAGGGTTCGACCTCGCGCTTGATCTTGTTCTTTTTGATCGTATCGGTGATGAACCAGGGAATCAGCACAGCTTTGAAGACAATGGTTTCCAGCGCCACGAAGATGAACTCCCACATATTGAGCTCGGTGGTGCCCAGCAGGGTGAGCCCAAACAGGATCAGTCCCTGCACGATCAGGATGCGTACAATGCTGGAGAGCATGTTTGTGATCGAGGCAAAGAGCAGGGTCACACCAAAGATGACCAGCAGAATATCAGTCATTCAGATACCTCCCAGCTGCCGCACGATCAGAGCAGCCAAGACCAATAGCGAGATCGAGAGCGGAATGATCACCAGCTCCAGATTGCGGTTCATGCGGTAGCGCGGCATCAGGCTTTCGACTCCCCCCACTATGACCGCAAGCCCAAGGCTGGCAGCCAGATAGATCAGAGTGATCACCGCGGAATCCACCCATACCGGAATCAGAAAGTAGCTGATCAGGGAAGCGTAGATCTGCACTTTCAGCGCCGCGGTGTAATGCACCATGGCCAGATTAATCCCTGATGTATCCAGAACCATCACTTCGTGGATCATAGTCAGCTCCAGATGCGTGGCGGGATCATCAAAAGGCACTCTCGCGCCTTCCACCAGCAGCATGATAAAAAGAGCCAGAGCTGTAAGC
>JAKLEY010000212.1 GCA_022711455.1 Candidatus Cloacimonadota bacterium | reverse complement strand
CAGAAAGCATGATTTTGTCGAGGAGAAAGGGGTCAACTTCAAGCTTGCCTTTGGCAAAATAGTATTTGGGCAAAGCCTCCACAATCTGGGAGAGCGACTGTTTTTCCTGCGCGATCAGACCCAGAATGAGAGCCATTCCGGCCATGGCGTCACGAGTGTAATTCACAGGGGGACATATGATTCCGCCGTTTCCTTCTCCACCGATGGGGCTGGATATGGCTTGCATCTTTTTTCCCACATTGATCTCACCGACTTTTGTGCGGTGGACTCTCACACCAAAACGAGCTGCAATATCGTCCGAAAGCATTGAAGATGAGAGATTAACAACGATGTCACCGGGATTTTTGGCCAGCACAAAGAGCT
Source organism: Candidatus Cloacimonadota bacterium (assembly GCA_022711455.1). Classification (GTDB taxonomy): domain Bacteria; phylum Cloacimonadota; class Cloacimonadia; order Cloacimonadales; family Cloacimonadaceae; genus PHBP01. The sequence goes on along the minus strand of JAKLEY010000212.1, from coordinate 2,947 downwards.
CCGCCAGGGCCACGCTAAGCTCTTCACCAATGCATGTTCCGAGGTCAGAAACCACGGAAAGCCTGTCCACATCAGGATCGGTGGCAAAACCCAGATCGGCCTTATGTTCCCTGACGGCAGCCTCAAGTTGGCTTAGGTTATGGTTCAGGGGCTCTGCCGGATGTGCGAAGATGCCGGTGGGTTCCGAATTGATCTCGATCACTTCACAGCCTAAGGCTCTCAACAATAGAGGAGAACACAGGCCACCGGCTCCATTCACGGAATCCAGGACGACCTTGAGCCTGGCTTTTCGGATCAGTTCCACGTCGATGTAGGGGATGGCCAGGATGCGCTCGATATGATCAGCTATCGCATTCTCGTCATAAGAGATACGGCCGATCTTGTCCCAGCCTACCCAGTTGATCGGTTCATCAATTGAACTCAAAAACCTGGCAGCTTTATCGGGGCCCAGAAACATTCCATCGCTGTCGATGAACTTCATGGCGTTCCATTCCGGGGGGTTGTGCGAGGCTGTGATCGCTATCCCTCCGGCTGCTTGATGCTTCTTCACCGCTAACAGAACTGTGGGAGTCGAAACGATCCCGAGTTTGATGACGTTACAGCCGACGCTCAGCAGAGCGGAAGCCACAGCATCGGTAACTGCCTCACCGGTGGTGCGGGAATCCCTGCCCAGAACGATTGTTCCGGGACCAACTAAGATGCCGAATCTGGCGGCAAAGGTCTGGATAAGAAACGGGGTCAGGGTATCACCAAAGATACCCCGGACCCCGCTAACGCTGGTCATTAGTTTGGACATAGTTATTTATAAACCGAATTTAGCCCGGTTATCGATGATCTTAGCATCCTTTCTGAGCGCGTCAAACCAACGGTTGAAGGCGGCTTCCTCCAGGCGTTTCTGGATCTCTTCAGTCTTGGCTTTATCCTTGGCAAAAGCGGCAAAATCGGGCATTCTGCGTTCAGTTGCCATCACCACGAATTGTCCTTCTTTGGTGTTGATCAGTCCCGAAATCTCACCGGTCTTGAGCGCAAGGGCTGCCTTGGTGAATTCATCGGACTTGGCAATGCCTTCAAGAGATGAACCGTCTTTGTGATTCTTCACGTCGATCACTTTCCAGCCGGCAGCTGCAGCAGCAGTGAAATAATCTGCTTTGTTGGTCTTGGCCAGGAAAGCTTCAGCGATCGGTTTGGTGAGTGCTACTTTCTTCTCTTTTTCCAGTTCGAACTTGATGCGCATCTTGAGATCATCAAAGTTTTCGTAATACTCTTTCTTGTTTTCCATCTGCTGGGCGACGATCAATTGCTTGGCTTGGCCTTCATAAACCTCGCTCACAGCCTTGGCTTTGGCTTTTTTCATGAAGTCCATCAAGCCGGATATGTTTCCCAGGCCGGGTATCTGCTGAGCATCGTGAGCTACCATTTTACTGTCCATGGCTTCCATCTTCAGAGCTTTGGCCACTTCATCGATTCCTTTTTTGGAGATCTGTTTGCGGGTCTCCTCAGCTTTCTTGCGCAGGGCGGCAATAGTGGCTTCAGAGGGATCAACTTTAAGGAGGATGTGGCTGGCTTTGACTTTAGGCTCTGTGGCGGTTCCGCCCAGGGAGTCGGTCTTGATGATGTGCCAACCAAAGCTGGTCTTCACTGGTTTGGAGATCTGGCCTGGCTTCTGAGCAAAAGCTGCTTGCTCAAACTCCGGAACCATCTGACCTTTACCGAATTCACCCAAAGAACCCTTGTTGGCAGCAGAGCCCGGGTCTTCGGAATACTTGGTTGCAAGAGCTCCAAAATCAGGATTGGTCTGAGTTTCATTATAGATCAGATCGATCTGCTTCTTAACGTCAGCAAAGTCTTTATCTGAGGCTTTCAGCTCAAAACTGAGGTACTTGATCCGGGAGGCAGGACCTTTCTTATAGAGGGTTTCCTTGTCTTTTTCATATCTGGCCTTGATCTCGGCATCGGAAACGGAAACGCTGTCTATCTTGTTGTAGTCAAACCATATAGCTTTGCCGTTGACTAAGTTGGTTTCCTTGGCATATTCGGCTTTGAGGCTGTCCTGATTGATCCCGCCCTTCTCAGCGATCTTCTTTTGCAGTTTCTTCTGAGGCAGTGCTTTGCGGACGTATTCATCCATCATCGCAAAGAACTGGGTGTTAGTCTTCAGGATTTCCACATACTTGTTCTTGTCAAATCTGCCATTCACCTGGAAACTGGGATTTTGCATCAGCTCCTGAGGCGGATTGTTCAGCATCTCGGAAGTGATCTCGGCCTCTGAGACTTTGATCCGATGCTTCTTGATCTGCTGAGCCAATAAAATCTCATTGACCAATTGGTTCCAGGCCATATCCTGAATGGATTTGCGGGTGTTTTCATCCATCGGTTGACCTTTCAGCTGTTCGGCATACTGTTCTTCCACTTTAGCTATCTGCTGACGGAACATGTCCATGGTAATTACTTTTCCGTTCACTTTGCCAAGATAATCCTTGGGACGAAAGATCTCGGAAAAGCCCATTGCGCCCATACCTATGATGAACACAACGGCCACGATCCAGATCACTATCTTTTGTTTCTTTCTCAAGTCTTCGAGCATTTCTATCCTCCACTTGGGTATAAATTATAGTTTAGATAGCCAGCTTTTTCAAGCTGTCTTTTTATTCAAGGTTTTTTTTTGATCCCGCTTAAAGTCTTGCACCAATCAAGCGGGAATACTGTTAAAATCAGAGTGTATGTATTCTGACGTCTGGCGTGAACCAAAGCCTATTTACTCAGTATAAAATCAACTCTCCGGCCCAGTATATCCACCGAAAACGTAGCACTGGAGCCGATCTTCTTGTCATAAAACAAATAACCTTCCTTTCGGCCTCCCGGGAGGATATCACCAAAGGAAAAATATTCCCCCGTCAATTCCAAAGCATATTCCTGCTGCCGGACCTGATCGTTGGGAAGCAATTGC
>JAKLEY010000211.1 GCA_022711455.1 Candidatus Cloacimonadota bacterium | reverse complement strand
GTTCATCCCCTCTCCCCAGAAGAAGGAAAGACGGGGCGCGAAGACGTCGATATCGATCCCGGCATTGATCCCGGTGCGCACATATTCCAAACCGTCGGCCAGGGTGTAGGCCATTTCCAGATCGGCTGTGGCCCCGGCTTCGTGCATGTGATAACCGGAAATGCTGATATTGTTGAATTTGGGCATGTGTTTGGAGGTGTAGCTGAAGATATCGGCAATGATCCGCATCGAGGGCTCGGGAGGATAGATATAGGTGTTGCGCACCATATATTCCTTGAGGATGTCATTCTGGATGGTGCCGGTGAGCTGTTCGGGTTTGACGCCTTGTTCCTCTGCAGCCACGATATAGAACGCCATGATCGGGATCACGGCTCCGTTCATGGTCATCGAAACCGACATCTGATCCAGCGGAATGCGGTCGAAGAGGATCTTCATATCGAGGATGGAATCCACTGCCACTCCGGCTTTGCCGACGTCCCCGACCACTCTTTCGTGATCGGAATCATAGCCCCGGTGAGTGGCAAGATCGAAGGCGATCGAGAGGCCCTTCTGCCCCATGGCCAGGTTCCTGCGGTAGAAGGCGTTACTCTCTTCTGCCGTGGAAAATCCGGCGTATTGACGGATGGTCCAGGGTCTTTGCACAAACATGGTGGGATAGGGTCCGCGCAGGAAGGGTGCCAATCCGGAAAGGTAATCCAGATGTTGCAGTTGTTTGAGATCTTCAGCGGTGTAAAGCTGCTTCACGGGGATCTGTTCGTTGGTCTTCCAGATTTTGTTTTCCACTTTTGTGGCATCACCCGGTGAGGCTGTGAAATCAGGTTTCAGTTTGGTGAAATCAGGGTTCATGACAGCACCTCCATCTGTTTTGCCAAGTCAGCCAAGGTCGTGTACACATTGGCGCGGATGTGGATGAAGAGATCGATCCCCGCCGCTTTGTAATCCTCGATCTTATCGGTGGGATAGCCTGCCAGGATCAGGGTTTTTCCTGTTAAGGCAGGGGCTATCTCCGGCACCAGTTCCTGATATTTATCATCGGTGGAACAGAGGCAGATAGCCTTCGCGCCCGAGGATTTGGCAGCCTCAAGGGCTTCCGGGACAGTGAGATATCCGCTTCCCGTAATCACCTCGAAAGCTCCCACCTGGAAGAATCCGGCGGCAAAATCGGCTCTGGCTTTGTAATCCGCGATTGTACCCATAGTCAGCAGGAAGATTTTACGCTCAGCTTTGGAAGCGGCGATCCCGCTCCGCAGCTGCTCCAGATCCTGCACCGCTCTGCGTTTGGGCAGAGGACCGGCCTCCAGTCTGACCGCAGAATTGCGGGGAGCTTTATTAGTCTTGATCAGAGGCTGGGAAGCCTCTTCTACGTTGGCAAACATATTGACGCCCACATAGACGTCTCTGCGTTTGTTGGCAGCATCGATCCTGGCTTCCGCTACGACCCGGATCAGCTCGTGGATCTTGCCCGCGCGCAGGCTTTTGATCATGCCTCCGTCGCTTTCTATGTCCTGCATCATTGCCCAGGCTTTATTAGCCAGCTCGTGAGTGAGGCTTTCGATGTAATAACAACCGCCCGCGGGATCCATAACCTTGGCAAAATGGGCTTCTTCAGCCAGAATGATCTGTTGGTTGCGGGCAAGGTGCGCGCTGAATTCATCCGGTTCCGAGACCAGTTCATCAAAGCGGCTCACTTCGAGGCTGTCCGCTCCTCCGATCACACCGGCAAAGGCTTCGTTGGCAGTGCGCAGAAGATTGACATAGAGGTCAAACTGGCTCTTGTTAAAGGCAGCAGTGCGGGCGTGGATCCAAACCTTTTGGGAGCTTTCGGATCCGCCAAAGGCTCTGATCATCTCGGCCCAGAGCAAGCGGAAGGCGCGCAGTTTGGCGATTTCCATAAAGAAATTGGAGCCTAAGCTGAGCTTCACCTGAAAGAGCGGAGCCAGCTGATCGATCGAGAATCCCGAGGCTTGCAAGCCCTGGATGTAGCCGATGGCTGTGGAGAGCACAAAGGCCAATTCCTGAGTGGAAGAGGCTCCCGCGGCTTCATAGATTGTGCCGTCGATACTGAGGCAGCGCCACTTGGGCGCATTGTCGACAGCCAATTTTACGTAGCTCAGCACCTTGTCCCAGAGCAGATGCAGCTCCAGGGGCAGCTCTCCCTCACGGGCCAGTTCACCGGTGGGGTCAAAACCGACTCCACAGCTGAAGGTTTTAAGATCATAGCCCTGCTCGCGCAAGTAACTTAGTAATAGGGGAAGCGTCTCTGCCTCAGCAATATCCAGCTGCATGAAGAGCGGCGCTGCCACCAGATCGATCCCTTCAAACAGGGTCTCAAGATCAGCTTGGGACTGCAGGCGGGGACCGTTGCCAAACTGGTCTTTACTCAGGTTGATGGCAGTGAGGCCACGGTTTAGTTCTTGCAGCAAGTTCGTGTGCAGCACCTTCAGATCAGGCTCGGTCTGCGCCTGGGCGATCTTCCAGGCTTCCACGGAAAAGCTTTGGGGGTCATTTCCCCGCAGGTAGGGTGCCTGCCCGGGAAGACTCTTGGTAAATTGCAGATCTGCAATGTCTTCCTTGCGGTAAATGGGCTGCAGGCGGATCCCTTCCGGGGTCATGGTCCGCATGGTCTTGTCAAAATCAGCCCCTTTGAGGGTCTCGGTCACGGCATTTAGCCATTCCTCCCAGCTGGGGGACGGAAAGTCCCTGGCCAGATCCAGTTCGACAGATAAGTCTTTATCCACGTCGTAACTCCTTTATTCTTCTATAGATTATTCAATGTTGATATCTGTTTTCAATCCTGAATCAGCAGTTCCTGCACCGGTTTCATGCCATAGGGAGAGCCCTGCTGGATGGCATCGAGGATGGCTCCGCCTCCGGTGAAGAAGTAGTAGGCAGAATCGTTCACGGCTTTGGCAAAGACACCCGGCAGCAGGTCCTTGAATTCCTGAATGGTATCCCCTCCACCAAAGAGTTTTGCCGCGCTTTTATTGCTGTCGATCAGGGCATACATGGCTTTGGTGCCATCCCCGAACAGGGTGGTGTAGCCCATCACGGCGTTGATGAAAATGGTTTTGGCTTTCCCGAAGACAGCCTTGACCGCAGGGTCTTCGAAAGATTCCGGAGCCGCGTCCAGAACGTAGTTCAGCTCCATTCCGGCTTTGAATTCGCCGACCTTGCGCGTTCTCCAGCTCTCAGCATTCTCAAAGGAATCGGATTCGATCACGCTTGGCAGTTCCACGATCCGATCCAGATAGTCTTTGGCGTCTTCGATAAATTTGGCAGCTTGCGCGAGGTCGTCCTCCCCCACGCCCTTGATCTTAATGCCATATTTGACGCAGAGATAGGCATTGTAGAGCACTCCCCCC
>JAKLEY010000210.1 GCA_022711455.1 Candidatus Cloacimonadota bacterium | reverse complement strand
GCAGCTCAACTCTGTTTTGGTATTATACAGGCACCGGGAGTAGCCTGGAGATCAAAAGCCTATCCGGTGTATCTGTCAACCCACTGCTGTGGAACGGATTCCGCAATGGTGACAGGGGCGTTGCCAGCTTTCCCCAAAGCGAAATCTTCATCCCGGTCGAAGACAGGCAGATCTATATCTACCCCTCCCCTGTGAGTCAGAACAGTTTCCGTCTGCGTTTGGAAAACTGCCCTGATTCAGGCAGCTACAGCATCTTCAATATAAGTGGTGAACCGGTGATCCGGGGAGACATAGCCCCGGCTCTTTACCATAAACGTGATATCATCATAGATTCCTCAGCCCTCAGCTCAGGCGTCTATCTGATCTCTGTCAAGCTTGGCTCCGTTTCCCGCACCGTGAAATTCGCGGTGGAAAAATGAATTTTAAGAGGATCATACTATGAACATTAAGCTAATCCTAATCCTGCTTCTGCTCGGTGTGGCTGTCGCAGCCTTTGCGGAAACCGATATCGATGCCATGATCTTTTCAGATCAGGCAGAACAAGATTCCATTCGCAAAGAGATTGAAGGCGACGTCTCAAACGATATTATCAGAGTCAATTACCAAAGGAAAAGCCCCCAGCTGGCGATGCTCCTTTCATCTGTGTTTCCCGGGGCTGGTCAGTTCTACGCTGATAAATCCCTGCTCCGCACCTACGTCTACCCCGTCATAGAGTTAGGCCTGATCGGGGGGATTATCTACTTTAACAGTCGCGGAAACGATAAAACCAAAGATTATGAACGTTTTGCAAATGGCGAAACCATCACCCAGACCTTTGGCGATTTCGTCTACACCGGTCCGCGCTATAAAAGAGAATTTCAGAACAGTGTGCAAGCTGTCCTGATGGCCTACAACACAAATGATATCTATGACGGAACCTTCTTCCGTCTGGATACCAACAACAGTCAGCATTTTTATGAAGACATTGGAAAATATGATAAATACGTCTTTGGTTGGGCTGATTGGTATCATGTTTATGCCGCAAATTCAGACGGTGCTTTTGTTCTGGATCAGGAGGATTATTTTAACGCCTTTAAAATGAGCAGCACAGACCAATCCGCGACCTGGCTGGGAAACTTCTCAATTGCGGATATGGATGCCAACAACTACAGCAATCCCATGCAATCAGGGAACATAAATTCCTCACCCATGCGCAAAGAATATATTTCCATGCGCCGGGCATCTGAAAAAGAGTTTCAGAACGCTCACCTGCTAAGTTTCGGGATCATGCTGAACCACGTTGTGAGCGCCATCGATGCCGTGATCATCACCAACAATGTGAACCGCATGGCAATCTCTCAAAACAAAGTAAAATTGAACTATTATACCAGGCTCTATAACCAACGCCTCACTCCCAGCCTCGGGCTCAGCTGGAACTTCTAAGGTCAGGATGAAACTGCTCTGTTCCCGGCTGATCCTGATCATGGTCGTGCTGTCCTGCTGCAGCTCAGGATTCGCTTTGCCCAAAATCGCTTATGCCGGGATGTCCGCAATCCTTCCGGGGAGCGGGGAACTCGCGCTGGGTAAGAGCACGCGCGGAACCCTAATGATCGCCACCGATCTACTGGCGATCACATCCTTCATGAGCACTTCTACTGACATGAAGAATCTCCGCAATTCCTATAAAAGCTACGCATCTCTTTATGCCGGTGCCAATCCTGAAGCTAATGACCGCTATTTTCAGGATCTGCAGAACTATCTCAGCAGCGCCGAATATAACCAATATCACGAAATGATGGCGCGCAATTATTATCTGATCTATATGCCCAATGGTGTTTATGATCTTGAAGCGTATGAAGCTTATGTTACTGAAAACAGCTACGCGGACAGTCTTGCCTGGAAATGGCAGAATGCCGTTCACCAAAAGAAATACCGGGGGATCAGAACCAGCTATCAAACCGCCCGGCTCAATCATAATCTCAGCCTGGGCATCCTGATCTTAAACCGCGTCATCAGTTTGATCGATGTGGCATTCATCAAACCAGAAGGCAGACCTCCGGCTATGTATTTCAGCCTCGCTGAAGATTCCGGATTGATGCTGAATTACCGTTTGGATTTTTAATAAGGATCATTTCATGAAGCATCTGTTGATCACACTCCTCATTCTGATCTCGCTCACCGGAATTTTTGCCCAAAGCAAAGGGCTGACTTTTTTAAAATCCGCTGTCATCCCGGGATGGGGCCAAATCTCACTGGATAAAGACTATGGCTATGCCATGCTGGCAACCGAAGTAGGCATCATCGGCTCCATGTTTTACCTTTCCAATGAACAAAAGCTCAGCAAGCAAGAAGCCTATGAATATGCCCTCCAGTATGCCCACATCCAGCCCGGAGATTATGATCCGGTATACTTTAGCCACCTCAGCCGATATAACAGTAGTGGTTTCGGTGGCGGAGGTTACAACGCCATGATCCGTCAGCAGGCAATCGAGCACTTTCCAGGAGATTCACAGGCTCAGCAAGAGTATATCGACAGCAACATCTATAGTGATGAGATGGCGTGGAATTGGGACAGTTCTGCTGATCGCGGGAATTACTCCAAAATGCGGATTCGCACTCAGGATCTGAAAGATTATGCCAAAATCGCCACCGGCATCATGATCTTCAACCATCTGGTAAGCGGGATAGACATCCTCCGAATCGGCGGAGTCGAAAGCAGCCGCTTTTCCCTGGGAATGAAGGACCGCCAACCCCTGCTGATGCTCGATATCTCTTTTTAAAGGGGTACAGGGCTGAAGGGGTTTAGGGGTGTAGTCTGATCATTATGGGCTTTACTGTGAGTTCCTTTTTCTGATATGATTCTTTCTTACCCCTCCTAACAACATCGACTGTTTCATTCCTTCCCTTTGACCTTATCGTATGCTGCAGCTTGCCTGAATGCTGCTTTATAGCTAATGAAAAGAGCCCTCAAACAGGTGAGTTTCAGAGCCCGATCCCGAGCGTGATCTTCTTACATAATTTCGGTATTCATATCTCATTATATATCAGCATATTACAAGCGGAAAATATCCTCAATTAGTTCTTGACAAAATCAGGGTATCGAATTTATTTGCAATCAGATAACGCATCTTGGCTGCTGATCTCAAACTGCTGCTGCGGGGAAAGGCGTTATTAAGCCATAACTAATTAGGAGATAATAGATTATGCAAGATTCTACTTACACAGCATCTAATATTAAAGTGCTGAAGGGCTTGGAAGCCGTGCGTAAACGCCCTGCCATGTATATTGGCGGGACTAGTGAACGTGGCTTGCATCACCTTGTCTATGAAGTGGTTGACAATTCAATTGACGAAGCGTTAGCCGGTTATTGCGACCTGATCAAAGTAGTCCT
>JAKLEY010000021.1 GCA_022711455.1 Candidatus Cloacimonadota bacterium | reverse complement strand
ATTTTCGGGAAGCATCAGGGAGCGGCGGTAGGACCCGCTGTAACGCTCACAACGGTAAACCGTGCCCTTCTGCTCTTCCTGATTATAACGTGAATTGGCTTCGATCAGAAGCTGATTTTCGTGGACCGAGATCTTTATGTCTTCCTTCTTGAAGCCGGGAAGATTGGCAGATAACTCAAATTCTTTCTCATGCTCCACAATGTCCATCGCCATCGCACGGTGATTGTCATCCGTGCTCTCGTCTTCATACACGCGATTGAAGAAATCGTCGAACAAACTGAGCATGTTGCTCATGGGCCGGTATTCGGTGTTCTTTCTGTAAGGTACTACTTTCATTTTTTCCTCCTATGGGGTTTGTAATATCTACCCATATAATAATCCGGATCCGGAACGAGGCAAATAAAAAATTAGCAGTCATGCCATTAGACTGCTTAATTTAGCATAATCACTTGAGTGGGAGTAAATTAAGAATTATGAATTAAGAATTAAGCTGCGCCGCTGTCCTGTACGGGCACTCGCCGTTGCGCCTTTTTTTGGTAACGCAGGAGTCGTTTCCCTGTGATCATATCCCTGTCATACCGCTTGCTGACCGCTTGCTAACCGCTTGCTAACCGCTTGCCGAACCGGTTTGGGAGAGGGAAGACAGGGGTCTGACCGGGCAATGATCACAAGCACGAAATGCCAGCTCGTAACATAGCTTTCAAGCTGTTGTACCCGAGGCTTGAGCCTCGGATGACACGCTGAACAGGCTAAAGCCTATGTTACGAAAAGGCTAAAGCCTGATCTGCTAATCCGTTAATCTGCTAATTCATCTGTGTTGAAAGAAACCCTGTGGCCGGAACGGAATCCGACACTACAAATAAAAAGGCGCTACAGCGAGCGCCTGTACACTAATACCTAATACCTAATACCTGACCAACAGCAGTTTTCTGGTCTGGCGGAAATCACCGGTCTCCATTCTATAAAGATAGATCCCGCTTGCCACCGGCAGACCGAGGTAGTCTTTGCCGTCCCAGGAGAGGCTGATCCGGTTGGAGCGGCTGAGCCCGTCATACAGAGAGCGCACGAACTGGCCTTTTTGGTTGTAGACTGTGACCTTCAGGGGCAGCCCGGCATCCTTGAGTTCAAGCTCGATCCGGGTCTGAAGTCCGAACGGATTGGGGAAGTTCTGACCCAGCTTATTCTCGCCTGGGATCTGCACTATATCATTGTCTTCCACTGTGTTACCGGTTGTAAAGCGGCGGTTTCCGGAAAAGTTTGAATAACCGGCAGGATTCTGGGCGCGCACTCTCCAATAATAGGATGTATTAGCCTGAAGAGTGGAACAGAGCTGGCTGGTCTGTGTGATCCCGTCTGCCTGATAATCGAGGCTGGTGTAATAGGGCGAGACAGAGATCTGCACTTCGTAGCTGCTGGCATAGGTGGAGGAAGTCCAGCTGAGCAATGGATTCATAGGAACGTTCACGGCATTCGCGGCCGGGGAGGTCTGATAGGGAACTCCCGGCAGCTCAGAGATCTGCGCGGTTGTGAAGCTTTGCACTTCAGAGAAGGGTGAGGAGCCGATATCCGATTCCGCTGCCACTTGCCAGTAATAGGTGGTGAAAGGGGTCAATCCGGTGCAGGCATACGTGGTGTCCGGGTGGCTGACGGCATTCAGGACATAGCTGTTAAAATATTCATCCAGTGAAAGTTGCACGGTATAGCCATTGGCTCCGGTCACCGCATTCCAGCTCAGGACGGGGTTGGTGGGCGCTTCGTTGCTGTTGTTTGCGGGGAAGACAGGCTGGGGGGCAGCGATCTGGCTGATCACGGTGAAGGGATAGACGTTGCTATCCAGCTGTCCGGAGGTCAGATGCGTGATCCGGACATGGCAATTATCGGAATCGATCGAGGGAATATTTTGCCAGGTGTAGCTTCCGGTGTTCAGGGTTGTGGCAGTGATCAGATTCCAGGTCTGGCCTGCGTCTGAGCTGTATTCCAGCTTGACGGAGCCGGTGGTGGTTTTGGCTTTCCAGGTGAGAGTTTTATTACTTCCGGAAAACCACTCTTCACCTCCGTGGGGACTGACCAGCTGGAGATCGCTGATCTTCACTTTAAAGCTGATCGTATCTCCCATCATGCCAATGTCATAGACGTTCAATCCACCCGCAACGTTATTGCGCAGGAAGCCGTTTGGAACGGTTGCTTCCGAGATCTCAGTGCGGTTGGCATTGGCAGAATAGGCAGCCATGGAAAGGATGCCGTTGGTGGTGGTGCTGGTTCCACCCGGACGGTAGATGTAGAGCTCATCGGGAGGTCCTCCGGCATTGCCGTTTTCTCTGGTATCCACCCGGTAGACCAGAAGACCGGTGCCTGGCAAATTGCCGTCATAGAGTCCTGAAGGTCTGCGATATTCCAGAACGTAGCTTTCATTGGGACGCCAGGAAGGGATGCGGAGGATATTATTGGTTGAGGATGAGGCCACCGGTGAAAGGCTGTATTCCCCGCTGACTGTTGTCAGTTCAGGGGCAGGAAGCCACTGGCCGTAGCGGTATTTCATCCAGGCACTCATGTGCTGAGGCGGATTGGCATTGCTGGCCATCAGATCCCAGCCTCCGATCGGCGTAATTGTATTGTCATCATAGCGATAGAGATCAGGCGCGCCCAGGGAATGAAACATCTCATGCGAGAGCACACTGGCTCCGCTGCCGGAAAGCGAATTTTCCAGCTGCAGATTGAAATCCCAGACCATGGCACCCTGGATGTAAGCTTCAGCTCCATATAATACCCAGCGGTGTGGCCAGAGCAGCTCTGCCCAGCCATCGGGAGAACCTTGCACGATAAAGCATACGTTATCCACATAACCGTCGTCATCACCGTCCACATCGAGGGAAGCAGGGATGCCGGGGGCAACAGCAGTGATGCAATTTGCCAGCATGGTATGTTCACGCAGCATACGGTCTTCGTCGTTGTTTGGGTCATAACCGATTGTATTGGTTGCGGTTAAAGGACGATAGTAGCCCCGCGGATGAGAATCGACGTAGCAGACCACGGTCGTGCCATTGGGTGCGGGAAAGAAGCTGGAGCCAATGCTGAGCTGCTGATAGGAAGCAGCCTGAAAATAGTTGATCATGGAATTGGCACCGGGGCTGTTGTTGTTGAACATATTGTCATAGGTGGTGATAGGCTGGGAGAAATTGGGATCATCGGCAAATTTGATGAAGACCACAAGGTTGTTAAAGGTTCCCGAGTGGGGTGAACGTCCGTTGTCATAGACCCGCATGGTATCTTTGTAACGCTCATATTTGGCAGCTATTTCCGCTTTTGAGAGATTAAGGCCCGGGGTGAGCCCACGGGAGGCTGGACTGCTTGCTCCCGCTCTCAGGGAACCGGCTTTTATGCTGTTTCCGAATGACTCGGCATAGACATAGGCTCCGGTCTCATCTTGCATGATAGTATAAAAATCTTTGTCGTGCAGCCAGTTATGATATTCGTCTCCGGAGGCAAAGAGCTCCAGCTTGCTGCCCTCAGGCTGAGTTACTTGCAGGGGCAGATAGCTCTGCGGAGCGGCAAAGAGACCGCCCACCAGAACCCATAGCACCATGATGGTTAATAGTTTAGACATGCTCATCAGAATCCTCGGTTTTATTGTTACATTTAGAATTACAATCACATCCGCGAAAGTCAAGGACCGGTTTGATCACCAACCGCGGGGCAAAGAAAAATTGCTCGGTGCCGAGCTCAAAACCCTGATACTGCTCCAGGATTTGGGGGTCGATCAAGACCTCCAGATCCTGAAAACGCATCCGGGCATCGGTATCCTGCGCTTTGTCAAAACACAAGGCAAAGCGAGCCCCCTGGCAGCTCCGTGCCAAGAGGATGATCCGCGGAAAACGTCCCTGGGATCTGTATAATAAAGCCTTTCGCAGGGTAAAGCTATAGGCATCTTCACTAAAGTTTATCATTAATATAGTCCTTTGGCTATTCTACATTCAATTTGCGTTCCAGAGCAGGGATTTTTTTGGGATGCACTGTAGAGCAGGATACCGATCCTGCTGAAGGGGGAGGGTACCGGCGCTCGCTGTAGCGCCGAGGGTCAGAGTGGATTCCTGCCTCCTTCCGTACTATTCAATATCTTTCGGCAGCATTGGCTTTCAGCAGCATTGGCATGCTGCTCTACCATTTTAGCTTGACAATAACGCGGCGCAAGACAAAATGGAGGAAAAGGCGCAAATTCAAGTAAAAAGATAGAATAAACCGCTCTGGGAGGAGCTCATGCAAAGAACTTTGAAAACACTTAGTCTACTGATGGTAGCAGGGCTGCTGGCAATGCTGATGTTGACCGGCTGTGCCAGGAACGTCAGCCTTTACAAACAGGCTCAGAAGCAATACAATTCCGGGGCTGTGGAGCCTGCCTTAGGCACTGTGGTCCAGTCACTTCAGCTCAAGCCTTCCTATGTGAAAGCTCAGAACCTGATCGATCTGGCCTACCCCAAGGTCATCCAAAACCGGGAAGCCGGGATCGCCTCTCTGGAAGCCTCCACACAAGCCGATAAATGGGACAAGATCGTGGTGGAATACGCTGCCCTGGAAGAGATTCAGGCCAAGGTCAAAAAGCTTCCCATTCTGGTCAATGAAAAGACCGGCAAGCGCGTGGAACTGATTTTGAAAGATTACCAACCCGCTGCTCAGACAGCCAAGCAGAATGCGGCAGAAGCTCACTATCAAAAGGGACTCAGTCTCTCCCGCAGTTCCCAGAACGTGGACACCCAAAAGCAGGCTGCCAAAGAATTCAAGGCTGCGATGAGCTTTATCCCGAATTACAAAGACTCTGCCGCGCAATATGAAAAAGCACGTCAGGCCGGAATCAAACGCATTGCCATTATTCCTTTTGAAGACGGCAGCGGCACGGACAAAAAGTTTGGCGATCTGCCCGCAGTGCTCGTGGATAGAATTGTCAGCTCCGTGATGAGTGATCCGGAATCCAGAGAATTTGTGGAGATCATGACCCGGGCAGAACTGGGCGCTGTGCTTGCCGAACAGAGAGCCGTGGCAGCAGGTCTGGTGGACGAAAAGACCGCGGTCAAGATCGGACAGCTCAGTGGCGCGCATGAGATCCTCACCGGCAAGATCAATCAAGTGATCTCTGTGCCCATGAAGGTGTATTCCACCAACGAAAGCGAGAGCAAACGCCTGGTCACCGGCAAGGAAGAATACGTCGATGAGAACGGAAACACCGCTGCCAGAGACGTTTACAGCGACGTCACCTGCAGCTTCACCAAGTATGTGAAGACCGCCAATGCTCAGATCACGGGATCTTACAGCATTATCGACGTGACCACAGGAACCGTGAAAAAGACGGGAACTTTTACCACTGATAATCCTTGGAGCGAGACTTGGGGCAAAGTCGATTCCGGCGATCCCAAAGCGCTGTCCACTGCCTCACTCAACCTCTGCAAAAAAACCGAACCCGTCCCTCCCACCGATATTGAACTGGTGAGCCTGGCGCTGTCCAAACTGAGCCAGCAATTTGTGATCGAGTTTAAGCAATATATAAAGTAAAACTATGAAACTGCGCCTGATCCGGTGTCTGGTTTGGGGCTTGCTGCCTTTGCTGGCTCTCAGTGCCTGCTCCGTGAACCGGAGACCGGATTGGGTGAACACACATCCTCAAACTTCGGACTATTATTACAGCATCGTCAAAATAGACAAGCATCTGGCGGATTACAAAGAACTTGCCAGAGAGCGTGCCTTGCGGGATATCGCCATGCAGATCGTGGTGCAGGTGCAGGGTCAGATCGAGAGCTCGGAGACCGAGATCGGGGGCGTGGCTTCCTCGGTGTTCCTCTCCCGGATCCAAAGCTCCACCACCGCTTCTCTGAATGATGTGGAGCTCTATTCCAGCTATCAGGACGCTCAGGATTACCATGCCTGGTACCGGCTGAATAAAGCTCAATACCGGGCTTTGCGGGAACGCAGAAAATCTCTGGCATTGCAGCAGGCAGTCGACCTGCTCTTCCGATACGACAACAGCGGAGGGGATCTGACCGGCGGGATCGGATATCTCTTGCAGGGTCTGGAAGTGCTGGATGAATTCATCGATCTCTCTCTCGTTGCCCCTTATCAGAGTAAAAATATCCAGGTTTATCAGGAATTACTCTCCCGGCTGCAGAGCCTGCCTGCCCTGCTTGAACTCAAAATTGAGCCCGGAGAGTTGGAAACCGTTGCCTGGCAGAAGACAAACACGATCCTGGCGGTCACTCTCAGTAAGAATGGTCAGGCTGTGCAAGGCTTTCCTCTCAGTGCATCCGCCTCCGCGACCGGGACCAGGATCTTCGCTGCAAGTCTCACCGATCCCAACGGTATGTTTGAAATACGGCTGGAAGAGGTCTCAAACTTCATCACCCTCCAGGATATCCACGTAAATGTGGATAAGAACATGTTTTCCAGGCAGATTAAGAGTCCGGCTCTTGCCTTGATCTGGGACAGGCTCAGTTTCAATCCGGCAGTTCTGAAGATCAAAGTGCGCAAACCCAGGATCAGCCTGGAATACCGGGTGGATGGCAAAGCGGATGCTGAAAGCTATAATCAGGTATCCGGCCGACTGGTGGATTTTGATCTGGCTCTGGCTGAGACGCAGGAGCAGGCTGATTATAGTCTGCGCGTGGACGTCTATATCAGAGACGGAGCTTACATCCCGGAAATCGGGGTGCAATCTGCCTTGGGAAGCCCCAGCCTGAGCCTGATGAACAATGCCACCGGCGAAATCCTCTACAGCGAGACCATTCCCAATCTCAAAGGTACCGGAAAGACCCTCGAATTAGCCAGGCTGCGAGCCAGGCAAAACGTTGCGGAGTATCTCTGCGAGGAGCTGATCTATAATGCGATTGCCTCCAAGATCTATCCTTAGTGCATTTCTATTTCTGATCTGTCTGAACACCACTCTATTGGATGCCAAGATCGGCTTCAGCAATCTGCTCTCGCTGCAAACCACGGGCATCATGCAGGACGACTCCATATCCGTCTCCTCCCGTCTGCTGCTGCAACCGGAGTCCATGGTGAAATTTAACATGGACAACAAGCTTGAAGTCTCGGCTGAATTGAGCTTTCAGAGTACTTTCGAAACGGATTTTGAGACCGATCCCTCCATCGGGCTTGAGCTCTACCGGCTCTGGGGGAGATTGGATTACTCCGGTTATGAACTGAGAGCGGGTTTGCAACAGCTCAATTTCGGAAGTGCCAGGGTCCTGAGACCGCTGCAGTGGTTCGACCGCATCGATCCGCAGGATAAATTTCAGCTTACATCCGGAGTTAAAGCCTTACTGCTGCGCAAGTACTTTCGGAATAATGCCGGGATCTGGGCCTGGGGCCTTTTGGCTGAAGACGGCGTTGGCACAGACGAGATCGACGCGGTATCGGATGATCCAGAAGTGGGCGCGCGCCTGGAATTGCCTTTGGGAAAGATCGAATCCGGATTTAGCTTTCATTACCGCGATTTCCGTAGAGCCATCTTCGGAACGCGGTTCCGGGAGCACAGGCTGGGGCTCGATCTGCGCTACGACGGTCCACTGGGGGTCTGGCTGGAAGCCTGTGCTTCCTCATATCAACAGGAAGGGATCGATCTGCCCGCTTCCGGAAGCGCGCTGAGTCTCGGAGCCGATTACACTCTCGGGATCGGAAATGGTGTTTATCTGATGCAGGAGATCTATTGGCGTGACTACGTGGAACATCTGCATTGGGGCATCAGCAGCGGATTCAGGCTGGCAAGTATGGTCACTTATCCTCTGGGCATTCTGGATCAGTTGCAACTGCTGTGGCTTTATGAGAAGCGCCTGGAACTACAGGATCTGTCTCTTGGCTGGCAGAGAACTTACGACTATCTGAGCTGGGAACTGAGGCTCTCCCTGAAGCAAGCCGGGATCCAGCCTGTTATTTATAGCATAATGGCGCGTTTCAGTTACAATATTTAAGGGTGAATATGAATAAACAAATTGTTCAGATCAAAGCGATGAGCAAGGCTTTCCCTACCGGGGAAGGTGAATTTCTGGCTCTGAAAGACATCAATTTGAGTTTTGAATCCGGAGAGTTCTCCGGGATCGTGGGTCCCAGCGGCAGCGGCAAAACTACTCTGCTCAATATCATAGGCAGTTTAGATGTCCAAAGCGGGGGTGAGGTCTGCGTCCTGGGGCATCAGGTCAAGGAGCTTTCCGCGCGTGAATCGGCTGCCTTGCGTAGCCAAAAGATCGGCTTTATCTTCCAGACCTACAATCTGCTGCCGGTCTACACCGTGTTTGAAAACGTGGAGTTTCCGCTTCTCCTGCTAAAAATGACTAAGGCAGAACGGGAGCAGGCCGTGCTGAAAGCGCTGGACTGGCTGGGGCTGAGCGACAAGCAGAAAAGCCGTCCGGCTCAGCTCTCCGGGGGTCAATGCCAACGCGTGGCTATCGCGAGAGCCATGGTCAAGAATCCCGCACTGGTACTTGCTGACGAACCTACCGCGAATCTGGACACGGAGAATTCCCTGCATATTCTGGACAGCATGCAAAAGCTCAACCGGGAGCTGGGAACGACCTTCATCTTCAGCACGCACGACCAAAAAGTGATCAACTATCTCAGGCGTGTGATCCGGCTCGTCGATGGCAGGGTGGAAAGCGATGATCTTCAAGCTGGCGTTTAAGAATATCCTTGGCTACGGCTGGCGCAGCCTGATCAACGTCTTTATCATCGCGCTGGTCCTGATCGGACTGATCTGGATGGAAGGGATGTGGTTCAGCTGGTTGAATCTGGCCAAAACGCAAAGCACCCAGTGGGAATTCGGAGGCGGTTTGCTGCGCGTCAAGAGCTATGACCCCTATGACGTCTTTGCTTTGGAACACAGCCATGCTCCTATCCCGGCTCAAGCCGGCAATCTGGTGGCTTCCGGAGAAATAGTTCCGGTGCTCTTCTCTCCCGCAGTGATCTATCCCGGGGGACGAATGCAGAACGCCGTGGTGAAGGGGATTCCCTCCCAGCAAAGCCTGCTGAGATTTCCCAGCCAAGCCCTGATGCCCACGGAAGCCAATCCTTATCCTGCGATAGTGGGCAAGACCATGGCCAAGAGCGCGCAATTGCAAGAGGGAGATGCCTTTACGATCCGAGTGAAGGATTCCTCCGGCGCGTTCAACGCGGTGGACCTGCAAATCTCCCAAATCATGGATTGCCCGGTGCCGTCCCTCGATCAGGGCACGGTCTGGATGGATCTGCAGGCACTGCAGGACCTGAAACAGCTCCCGGGCATGGCGACAACTTTAGCTTTGCGGGATCAATCCCTTGCTTCTGTAGCCTCTCCTGAGTTCAAACTGATCCCCCCCAATGAGTTCTTTGCCGATCTCAACCAAATGGTGAAGACCAAAGCCAGCGGTCAGGCCTCGCTATTTGTGATGATGATCTTTCTGGCCATGCTGGCGATCTTTGACACCCAAGCTCTGGCTATATTCAAGCGCCGCAGAGAGATCGGCATGCTCTCCGCGCTTGGCATGACCAAAGCCCGGATCATCCTGCTCTTTACCACCGAAGGCGCGCTCTATATGCTCGGCGCGACCGTGTTGACCGCTGTCATGGGCTTTCCGCTGTTCTGGTATTTTGCCAGGATCGGCTTTTCTTTGCCCAAAGGTTACGACAGCTTTGGTGTGGCGGGGTTCAATGAGGCTCTGAAATTTGTCTATCCGCTACCCCTGATCCTGTTCACTCTCATGCTGATGTTTCTGCTCACCGTCTTTGTGAGTTGGTTGCCCGCCCGCAAGATCGCAAGGCTGATGCCTACTGAAGCTCTGAGAGGCAAATAGGATGCTGAGCTTTTTGATCAAAGGCGTGTTTCGCGATCGTCACCGCTATCTCTTTCCTCTGCTGATCGTAAGCTCAGGAGTGTTGATCATGGTCTTCATGCTGGCTCTGATCAACGGCTATATGGATAGTTTTATCCGTCAGAACGCGGGCTTCGACACCGGCCATCTGAAAGTGGTCACCGCTGCCTATTCCAGGCTCCTCAGCCAAAAACCCTATGACCTGGGACTGCTGGACATTCAGGACGAGCTTGCCACATGGAAAGCAGCTTATCCGCAGCTGGACTGGGTGGAGCGCATTCATTTCGGAGCCCTGCTGGATGTTCCGGATAATTTGGGTCAGACCCGTGAGCAGGGTGAGGTGGTAGCTTTTGGCATCGACCTCCTGTCCTCCGGAAGAGAACGCAAACTCATGCATCTGGACCAGGCTCTGGTAAGCGGGAGAATCCCCTCTCAAAGCTCGGAGATCTTGCTCACTGATTCAGCTTTCCGCCGTTTGGCTCTCAAGCTGGGTGATCCGGTCACGCTGATCGGTTCAGACGTGTTTGGCTCGATGACTTTTCGCCAGTTCAGGGTCACGGGAAGCGTCCGTTTTGGAGTCGAAGCTCTGGACCGGGGTGCGGTGATCGTGGACCTGGCAGACGCGCGCGGCATGCTGGATATGGAAGGCGGAGCAGGGGAGATCCTGGCTTTCTTCAGGAACGGAAGCTATGACCAGAAAGCCGCGGAGCAAATCAGGGATGATTTTAACAGACGCTTCGGGGATATGGAGACTGCCTCCTCCGGAGGCACGCAGACTGGAAAGTCTGCGATCTGGGAAGAGGAGACAGCCTCCTCCGGAGGCACGCAGACTGGAAAGTCTGCGATCCAAAGCGAAAGCTCTGCGATCCGGGATGAATATGCACCCGTGATGCTGGCTATGAGCGATCAGAACAACATGGGCTATATGCTGGGCATGATGCAGTATCTGCTGGCGATCTTCAGCCTTGTCTTCATCTTCATTTTGGGGATAGTGCTGTGGAATTCGGGGCTGATGAACGGCATTCGGCGCTACGGAGAGATCGGAGTGCGCCTGGCCATCGGTGAATCCAAGACTCAGATCTATCGCAGTCTCCTGATCGAAGCGGGTGCCATCGGCTTTGCTGGTTCCGTTCTGGGTATCTTGCTGGGGCTCTTGCTCAGTGCTTATTTTAACCTCAAGGGCATGGACGTCAGCGTGTTCAGCCGCAATTCCTCCCTGCTCTCCGAAGACATCATCTACACCTCGGTCAGCCTCAAAACCGCGCTCAGCGCTCTGATCCCCGGTATGCTCTCCACTCTGTTGGGAGCCGCTTTGGCCGGGATGGCAGTATTCAAAAGACAAACTTCCCAGCTCTTTAAGGAACTCGAAACATGAAAAGACTGTTTACCATTCTGCTGCTGGCCTTCAGCCTCGCTTTGACAGCCAAATATCCTGATCCCGCCTCCATCCTCAGGGCGATCGATGCCAACACTCGCTTCACCTCCCTCAAATCCACCACCCGCATGGTGATCAAGAGCCGCAGAGCAAGCCGCACCGTAAGCTCCATCAACTATTCCAAAGGGGATAATTCCTTCTTTAGCGAATATACCTCTCCCCCCCGGGATAAAGGCACCAAAATGCTTAAACTGGGTGGAAACCTCTGGATCTATAACCCCGGCACCGACCGCATCGTCCAGATCTCCGGCAATATGCTGAACCAGTCTGTGATGGGCAGCGATCTCTCTTATGAAGACTTTATGGAAGAGAATTCGCTGCTGCAGGATTACAACGCAGTGATCGAAGGGGAGGCCACTTATGACAAGCGTGAGGTTTGGAATATCATGCTGACCGCCAAACGCAAAGGGCTCAGCTATCCCAAAAAGCGGATCTATGTGGATAAAGAACGCCTGCTGCCGCTCTATGAGCAGTGGTTTAGCTCCAGCGGAAAACTGCTGAAGACAGTGCGCTCGGATCAGGTGAGCCGGATCGGAAACCGTTGGTATCCCAAACATGTGGTCTTCAAAGATGAGCTCAAAGAAGGCTCCGGCACTGATTATTATGTGGATTCCATCGCCTTCGACCTTAAAATTCCGGATGCAATTTTTAGCAAAGGGAGCTTGAAAAAATGAACAAAGTTATCATTATCGGCAGCGGACCTGCAGGTCTTCTGGCTGCAATCGCAGTTGGAAAAGGCGCTCATATCCTGGAACGTAACCCTTATGCCGGACGCAAGCTGCTGCTCAGCGGAGCAGGGCAGTGCAACTTCAGCAATAAGCTCAGCAAAGAGGACTTTCTCAAAGCCAGCGGCATCGCGGTAAACTTTCTCAAGCCTGCCCTCTATGAATTTGATAATCAAGCTTTTATGCGATTGTTAAGCGAAGCCGGATGCCCCGGCTACTATCGGGAGGATGGTAAGGCATTTCCCAAATCTCTGCATTCCGCGGACGTTCGGGACGCTCTGCTCAAACTGGCGCTATCAAAAGGCGCTCAGATCAGCTATAATACCCTCGTGACCGCAGTTAAAAAGAACCTGAAGGGCGAATTTGAGTTATCTACGGAAGCCGGCAAACTGCTGACTTGCGAAAAGCTGATCATAGCCACAGGAGGGATGTCATATCCCGAAACAGGTTCCGACGGAATAGGCTACAAGCTTGCCAAGAGCTTGGGACACAAGATCATCCCGCCGCATTCCGCCCTGGCCGGAGTGGAGCTTAAAGCCGCTTCACACTTCAAAGACTGTGCCGGAATAGCCATTCCACAAGCCAAAGTAGGTTTCTGTGGCAAAAAAGGCAGAATCTGTGCCCAGGGTGATCTGCTCTTTACCCACAAGGGCTTAAGCGGTCCCGTGATCCTGGATCACAGCCATCTGCTCGGGGCGGGCTCAAAAATGGCGATCATGCTGGTAGAGGAGCCCGGATCCAAACTTCTCCAGCTGGTCAAAGATCACCCCAGGAAACACCTGGAAACAGCATTAAAATATCTGGATCTACCCCAGAACCTTGCCAGCGCAATTCTGAAACATCTGGGAATCAAGCCCGATATTCTGATGGCAGAGCTGAAGACCACGGACCGCAATATGCTGGCGAATTATCTGGGAACAGCCATGGTCACCATCAAAGCCGTGGATGGGTTCGCTGAGGCCATGGCCACTTCAGGAGGCGTCCCGCTCAAGGATGTCTCACCCCGCAGCATGCAATCCAGAATCTGTGAAGGACTCTTTTTTGCCGGAGAGATCCTGGATTACGATCTTCCCTCCGGAGGCTTCAATATCCAGGCAGCGGCTTCGACCGGCTGGCTGGCTGGGAAGGCAGATTAGCGGATTAGCAGATTAACAAATTAACGGATTAACAGATTAGCGGCTTGCGCAGCTCTCTGTCAGCTTTTCAAACAGGTATTTAATTATTTGTCGGCTATTGGCACATAAGTTGCTCATTACTTGTAAACAGCCATTGAAGCTGGAGATACAGTTGATCAAGATTCCAAAACAGTAATAGAGATTATAACTACACCAAATAAATAGAGACAAAAAAGGAGAAAGTTATGAAACGACTGACATTGCTTTTTGCACTGTTGATCATGGCAAGCCTGTCCTTTGCGGCAATCGACGAATTTTATTCGTTCTCGGCCACCAACGGGGCATACAGCCCGATCACAGGCACAGACGCAGCCATCTCATCCGATGACGCCATCTCTGCGGCGATTCCCCTGGGATTCAGCTTCCCCTATGGAGCAGACAGCTTTTCAGAGATCAAGATCTCTTCCAACGGCTGGGTAGGCCTGGGGACATCCCAAAGCAGCAGCAACCTCAGCAACCAACTCGCCTCCACCTCTTATGTGCCTGTCATTGCGGCTCTCTGGGATGACACCAGCATGAGCTCTGGCACTGTCGAAACTCTGCTTCAGGGCAGCTCACCCAACCGCGTCTTCGTGGTTCAGTATAACAACCTCAAATGGAACTATAGCGGAGATAATCAGTATAATTTCCAGATTCGTCTCTATGAAAGCGGCAAAATAGCCATCCATTACGGATCTTACACAGGCACTCCAAACAGCGCTTCCGCCTCGATCGGGATCAACATGCTGCCCGGAGGCACAGGCTGGTTCTTCAGTGTCACCCCGGGCAATCCTGCCACGGTCTCTTCCACCACGGAGAACAGCTCCCTGAACCAGATCCCTGATCCCAACACTATTTATGAATTTAGCCCCACAGTCGCGGCAGCCAATGATCTGGCTCTGAATTCCCTCTCCGGAAACACCAGCCCCACAGCCGGAATACAATCCATATACACTGCAGTCGTAC
The DNA here is from genome assembly GCA_022711455.1 of Candidatus Cloacimonadota bacterium. Lineage (GTDB taxonomy): Bacteria > Cloacimonadota > Cloacimonadia > Cloacimonadales > Cloacimonadaceae > PHBP01. The sequence goes on along the minus strand of JAKLEY010000021.1, from coordinate 5,275 downwards.
GCAATCGCGGCTCCAACCCCCAAAGCACCTACACAGTGAAGCTATTCCGTGATCCCGCTGTAGAGCTGGCCTCTGTTAACGGCATCACTATTGCACCCGGAACCACTCAAAGCTTTGATCTGCCCTGGACTCCCTCCGCGGCAGGCCCAGCCAGCCTTTATGCCAAAGTCATCCTCACCGGTGACGAGAACAGCACAAACGACCAAAGCGCGCCTCTGGCAATAACTATCATGCCTGCCGGAGTGCAGGTGGTCACCATCGGCAGCGGCAACGAACTCGGTCGTATCCCGATGGATCTGTTTTATTACAATTCACTGTTCGAAACCATGTATTACCCTGATGAACTCGGTTTTAGCAGCGGCACAATCAGCGCCGTCCAATTATACACCGATATCAGCAGCACCATCACCAACACTCCCGCCAAGATCTGGCTGGGTTCCACTACTCAAGCTGATCTCAGCATGGGTTGGATCCCCTCCACCAGTCTCAGTCTGGTCTTCGACGGCAGCCTGAACTTCCCCTCCGGACAGAACGCCATCAATATCCCTCTCTCCAGTCCTTATATGCACACGGGTGGGAATCTGGTGTTGATGGTTCAGCGTCCCATGGACACCGGCTACTATTCATCTTTAGATAGATTCCAGATTCAGACTGTTGGAAGCAACCGTGCCCGGAATGCCTACAGTGACAGCACTCCCTATGATCCCGCTCTGCCCCCCGCGGACGCAACCATCAGCGGGACTTTCCCCAAGACCACGTTCTTCTTCAGCACTCAGGCTTTGGTGAATGACCTCGCGGCAGTCGGCATCACCGGAAATCTCAATCCCAGCACCGGAACCGCCAGCACTTATGAAGTCTCCATCCGCAACAACGGCAGCGCCACTCAAAGCGTGTATTCGATCAAGCTGATGCAGACCGGAAACATCGAATTGGCCAGCATCCCGGGCACTACCATCGCTCAGAATGCGGTGCAGACCTACAGCCTGTCCTGGACCCCCACCGTGCCCGGCCCCACCAGCATTTTTGCCAGAGTGGAATTGGCCACGGACGAAGCTCCCGCCAACAACCAGTCGGCTCCGCTGAACGTCGATGTGCAGCAGGCAGGAATCGTTTCTGTGACTGTCGGCGCGGGAGACCAGGTCGGCCTTGTTCCGATCAACGTCTACTATCGGAACAGCGTCTTCGAGACCATCTATCTGGCCTCAGAGCTCAATATCGGTGGTCTGATCACCGGCATCCGCTTTTACAACAACTTCCAGACCAACCTGCCCAATCTGGACACCGTGGTTTGGCTGGGTGAAACCGTCCACAGCAACCTAAGCGGTGGCTGGATCCCTGCCAATCAGCTCACTCAGGTTTTTAACGGCCCGGTGAACTATCCTTCCGGACAAAACAACATCACCATCCCCTTCTCCACTCCTTTTGCCTATGGCGGAGGAAACCTGGTGATGATGGTTCAGCGTCCCTATGAAGATGATTATTACAGCTCTCAGGATGTGTTTTTGGCTCAGACGATCGGCACCGACCGCTCCCTGGTGACCTTTAACGACAACACCACCATAGACCCCAATAATCCCCCAACCACCGGAACCACCGGCCAATTCCCTAAAACTACCTTCTTCGTGCTAGTCCAGGGCATGGGTTCGCTTTCCGGGACTGTGACAGCTTCCGGACAACCTGTGGAAGGCGCTGAGGTGTCTGTGGAGAATACAGCCATGCTTACAACGACTGATGCCGCAGGCAACTACAGCTTCCCCTACATCGCCATAGGCGCCAGAATCGTGTCTGCCTCCAAGCTCGGATACACCATGGTCTCACACGCTGTGACCATCACCGAGAACAACAACACGATCCAAAACTTCAGCCTCAGCCCGCTGGCTTTGGTCACCGTTTCCGGACGTGTGGTCGGCAGCGATGCACCCTCTACCGGAATTGCCAACGCCGCTATCAACGTCACCGGTTATGCTCCTTACAGCACCACCAGCGCGGCAGACGGCAGCTTCAGCATTCCAAACGTATATGGCTCTAATGTATATAGTTACACAGTCAATGCCCTCGGCTATCAAAGCAGCACAGCAACCATGACAGTCGGAATCTCCAATCTCAACCTCGGAGACATCGTGCTCTCCGAAATGGCATATCCTGCCAGGGACGTTGTCGCCACCGAAAACGGACTGAACGTAGATCTCAACTGGCTGGAACCCACAGTGGCTCAATCTGGCTGGTTGCATTATGATGACGGTACAAATAATAATTCCTTTGGCACTGCCGGATCGCTCAGCTTCACTGTGGCAGTGCGGTTCCCTGCCGCAAGTCTGCAGGAATATGCGGGTGGAAGCCTCCGCGCGATCAAGATGTGGCCTGCTCAGGGCGGTAACTACAACGTGCGTGTGTGGAGCGGTGGAGACGCCTCTGGCCCCGGAGCCATGGTCGTCGATCAAAACGTGGTTCCTGTGCTCAATTCCTACAACACCGTGCTGCTCAACGATCCCGTATATATCACCGGAACATCAGATCTCTGGTTTGGTTTCTTCTGTGACACCACCGGAATGAATCCTGCCTATGCCGGTTTTGATTTTGGTCCTGCCACTCCCGGATTGGGCAATCTGATCCACTGGCAAGGGAACTGGACCACTTCGATCGCGGTCAATCCCTATCTCGATTTCAACTGGAACATCCAGGGTTTTGCGGGGATGAACGCTCCCGATGGAGAGGTTGTTCTTGTCCCTCTGGGAAGAAAGACAGAGCGCTCTTCTGCTCCCACTCGGCTCAGCAAACCCCTTGCTTCAGGAGAAGCAAACCGTGCTCTGGTGGGCTATAAGGTCTGGCGCCTCCTGCAGGGACAGGAAACCAACGAAACTGCCTGGACCCTGCTGACCCCCGATCCCGTGAACGCTCTCACCCTAAGCGATACAGGCTGGGCTTCCGTTCCCGATGCCACCTATCTTTGGGCAGTGAAAGCAGCTTACACGGGTGGAGTCCTCTCCCAAACCGCATTCTCCAACAGTCTGAATAAAGTGACTCAGGTCGGAACCATTGCCGGAGTAGTCCGCAATGCACAGAATCAAGCGATTTCCGGAGCAACGATCAGCAACGGAACCGTGAGCGCCACTTCCAACTCCACCGGTGCCTATTCTCTGAACGTGAACGCCGGAACCCACACCCTGACAGCCTCAGCCCCCGGCTACGTCACCGGCACTCAAAACGGTGTGCAAGTGAATACAGGACAGACTGTTACAGTGAATTTTGTCTTGCAGGCAGTCGCAGTGCCCACGGATTATTCGGATGGATTTGAAAGCTATCCGGATTTCGCGCTGCAATTCGCGCCCTGGACCCTCGTGGATGTCGATCTCAGCACTACCTACGGTATGACCGGGATCACCTGGCCAAATGCCTATGCAGCACAGGCTTTCATGATCTTCAATCCTTCCGCGACCACTCCCGCGGTGACGGATTTCCTGCCTCAGGAAGGCTCCAAAATGGCTGCAAGCTTTGCTGCAACCACTCCTCCCAACAACGACTGGCTGATCTCTCCCAAAGTGATGGGAGGGGGTCACCTCAGCTTCTGGGCAAGGTCCTATGTGGACACCTATGGACTGGAACGCTTCAAGGTGGGAATTTCCACCACCGGAACCAATCCGAACCAGTTCACCATCATCAGCGGAACCGGTCATCTGGAAGCCCCCGTGGACTGGACCAATTACTACTACAACCTGTCTGCCTATAACGGCCAGGAGATCTATATCGGGATCAATTGCAGATCCAATGATGCCTTCATCTTCGGCGTGGATAATTTCGACGTCAATCCCTCTGCCGGAGACGATCCCACCGCGCCTGTCCTCAATACGGAACTGCAAGGAAACTATCCGAATCCTTTCAATCCGGAAACCACCATCCGCTTCAGCGTTAAGGAAGCAGGCCCTGTTTCGATCGGGGTCTACAACCTTAAAGGCCAGCTGGTGAAGACCCTTCTGCGTGAGAATAAAGCAGCCGGAAACCATCAGGTGGTCTGGAACGGAACCGACAACAACGGTCGCGCAGTTTCCAGCGGTGTCTATTATTACAAGATGAATGCCGGATCCTATCAGGCCTCGCGCAAGATGATCCTGGTGAAATAGGTTAATGGGTTAACAAGTTAATAGGTTAATAGTGACAGCGCCGGTCCTGAGTGACCGGCGCTTTTTGTTCGTAACATAGGCTTCAGCCTGTTTGTAACATAGGCTTCAGCCTGTTTGTAACATAGGCTTTAGCCTGTTCGTACCATAGGCTTTAGCCTGTTTATTTAGTCAACCGAGGCTCAAGCCTCGGATACAACAGCTTGAAAGCTATGTTACGGGGTGCCTCCTGCTTTATGCTTATCCTCCCCCTGTCATCTCTCTGTCAAACCAGTCCTTGAAGCGGTTTGAAAGCGGTTAGCAAGCGGTATGATAGCGGTTAGACAGGGATATGATCACCGTGAAGATATGGTATCGCAGGAGTCATTTCCGCCTATCCGGTCTCGGGGGTGCTATATAAGGTTCACGGCGGAAATGACTCCTGCGATACTGAGCAAGGCGCTACGGCGAGCGCCTGTACAAACAAAAACGGGATCGCATCAGCGATCCCGTTTCTATATCTGCAAAGCTAAAGAACTATTTATTGAGGTCTTTGGCTTTGATCTTGTCTTTTTTGGGTTTGACGGCTGATTCTTCCACGAATTCGATGATCGCCAGGGGGGCGGAATCACCTTTGCGGAATCCGGCTTTATAGATCCTGGTGTAGCCACCCGGACGGGCGGCAAAGGCCGGAGCAATTTCGTCGAATAATTTCTTTACCAGATCCCGGTTTCCCAGCTCGCTATAGGCCAGACGGCGGGCGTGGACAGTGCCGGCCTTGCCGTATGTGATCACGCGGTCGACATAGCGCCGCATTTCCTTGGCTTTGGGGAGGGTGGTGGTAATTCTGCCGTGTTCGATCATGGATTTGACCAGGTTTCGCATCATAAGACGCAGTTGGTCGGTTTCCCTGCCGAAATTTCTACCTTCAACTCTGTGTCGCATGTTTCACCTTCTTCTTTACTGATGGGACCGGTTTTCTGGGGGTGGCGCCGTCTTCGGTTTCGCTGGCTGCGGGAGCGGCTTTAGTGGCTGCGACTTCGGCTGCTTTTTCTTCTTCAGTTTTGACGCCGCGGCTTTTGGCTTCCTTGATCTTGCGATAGATGGTGTCGACATCCATTCCCAGTTCCAGATCGTATTTCTTGAGTTTTTGGATAATTTCTTCCAGCGATTTCTTGCCG
>JAKLEY010000209.1 GCA_022711455.1 Candidatus Cloacimonadota bacterium | reverse complement strand
TTCGCCGGTGTCCACATAAGCGGTGTATTCCAGCTTCATCAAGAGCAGCATTGTGATCACAGCAAGATAGGACACGGCATTGAACGCAAAGCAAACACCCTCACCAAATGCCACGATCAGGAAACCTCCCGTGGCGGGTCCGATCAATCTGGCTCCGTTGAACATGGCTGAATTCATGGCGATCGCATTGGGCAGCATGCTGCGCACCTGCACCAGATCGATCACAAAGGACTGACGGATGGGTGAATCTACCCCCTCGATCATGCCTTGCAGGAGGCTAAGCGCCACTATGGGCCACAAACGCTCCGCATTGATATAACCGGAGATCGCACCTAAGGCCAGGAGCGAGGCCTGGATAAAAAAAGCAGTTTGAGTGCCGATCAGCAATCTGTGCCGGTTCCATTTGTCGGCCCAGGTTCCCGCAAAGGGGCTGATAAACACGCTCGGGATCATGGACAGGAAGCTCACCAGACCGAGCATAAAGACAGAGCCGGTGAGACGATACACAAACCAACCCATTGTGGTTCTCTGGATCCAGGTGCCCAGCACAGAGATGCCCTGACCCATGAAATAGAGCCGGTAGTTTTTGACCGTAAGGGCTCTGAACATATTTTTGAGCTTAGATGTATCCATAGCTACAGAATGAATCTGGAGAGATCCTCGCTCTCGATCAGAGGGGAAAGCTTCTCCTTCACCAGTTTGGGGGTGATGCTGAGTTTCCTGAGCTTGGGGGACGGCATCTCAAAGAGGTGTTCATCCAGCAGAGCGTTCATGATCGTGTGCAGTCTGCGGGCTCCGATGTCTTCCATCTTTTCATTGGCTAAAGCCGCAAAGCGGGCGATTTCCCTGATCGCTGCGTCTTGATAGCTCAGCTTCACACCCTCGGCTTCAAAGAGGGCGGTATATTGCTTGGTGAGCGCGTTCTCAGGCTCGGTCAGGATCTTCTCGAAATCTTCCTGATTCAGGCTTTGAAGTTCCACGCGGATCGGGAATCTGCCCTGCAATTCCGGGATCAGATCGGAAGGCTTGGCGGTGTGAAAAGCCCCGGCTGCTATGAACAGGATGTGAGAAGTGTCGATCGAACCATAGCGGGTTGGCACTGATGAACCCTCAACGATCGGCAGCAGATCGCGTTGGACTCCGCTGCGGGAGACGTCGATCCCGCTCTGTTTCTCATGAACGGCGATCTTATCCAGCTCGTCGATGAAGACTATCCCATTGTTTTCGACCGCGTAGCGGGCAGCTTCCACCACCTTCTCTTTATTCACCATCTGGTTTGCTTCCCGGTCCTGAAAATAGGCCAGAGCTTCCTTGATGGTCATCGGTCTTTTCTTATCCTGGTGCTTGCCGGGGAAGATATTGCCAAGCATATCGCTGAGGTTGATATCGATCAGTTCGAAGTTCACATTGGGCATCACATCGAAGGAGGGCGGGCCTTCAGGCTCCAGTTTGACCTCGATCTCGCGCTGATCCAGAGCTCCGGAAAGCAGCTTTTCCTTCATTTTGGCGCGGGTGTTCAGAGCTCGCTTTTTGCTCTCTTCAGTTTGGGGACTGTCTGCTTTCCTGCGCGGAGGCGGGATCAGGATATCCAGCACCTTCTCGATCGCGACGGCTGCAGCCTGCGCGGAGACTTCATCCAGCATCTGATGGCGATAGTGGTTCACCGCATTGTTCATCAGTTCCCGGATCATCGATTCCACATCCCTGCCCACATAGCCCACTTCCGTGAATTTGGAAGCTTCCACTTTGATAAAAGGGGCATTGGCAAGGCGGGACAGTCTGCGTGCGATCTCAGTTTTACCCACTCCGGTGGGTCCGATCAGGATGATATTGTTGGGCATGATCTCGCTTTGGAGTTCGCCCGGCACCTGTTGACGGCGCCAGCGGTTGCGCAGGGCGATCGCTACCGAACGCTTGGCAGCGGCTTGAGAAATAATATACTTATCCAGTTCAGAGACTATTCTGGCGGGGGTGAGTTGTTCAATATCCACTTGTCAGACTTCCTCGATCACGTAATTGCTGTTGGTGTAGATGCAGATCTCGCTGGCGATCAGGATGGACTGGATCGCGATGTCGTGGCTGCTGAGCTTGGTATTGCGAGCCAGAGCGCGAGCAGCGGAGAGGGCGTAATTGCCTCCGGAACCAATCGCGATCATGCCGTCATCAGGCTCCAAAACGTCGCCCACCCCGGTGATCAGGATGATCCCGGATTTATCTGCCGCGATCAGCATTGCTTCCAATCTGCGTAAATAGCGGTCGCTGCGCCATTCCTTTGCCAGTTCCACAGCGGATTTGCGGAGATTGCCCTTGTTGCTTTTGAGCTTTTCTTCCAACTTCTCAAAGAGAGAGAAGGCATCGGAGGTGGCTCCGGCAAAACCTGCCACCACCTTGGAATCGAAGAGCCTGCGGATCTTTATGGCAGTGGATTTGACCACGGTGTCACCCAGAGTGACCTGTCCGTCTCCGCAGATGGAGCTGTGCCCGTCTTTATGGATGCCGATGATGGTAGTTCCGTGCATCTGGCTCATGAAAGCTCTGCCTCTGGTCCAGGAACTGTTTCGGAGGCTGTTTCAGCTTCCTCTGCAATTTCGTCCTGATCCAGGCTGTCGCTGTGTTCAAAGCGCATTTCCCGGGCTCTGGCATATTTCTTTTGCACCAGTTCCAGCTCTTCCGGAGGGCAATTTGCCAGCACCAGCTCAAAGATTTCTTCCGTGCCCAAAGTTTCTTTATCCAGCAAGGCCTTTGCCATGATATCCATCAGTTCATAATGCTGTTTGAGGATGGCTTTTGCGGTCTCATGCGCTTCGTGAATGAAGGCGCGCACCTCGGAATCCACCAGCAGCGCGGTTTCATTGCTGTGGATCTCCCGGCTGCCCAGATCCATGCCCAAAAAGACTTCGCCCTGTTCCTTGCCTATGGTCATGGGGCCGACCTTGTCGCTCATACCCCAGACGCAGACCATTTTTTTGGCAATGTCGGTGATGCGTTCCAAATCATTTCCGGCTCCGGTGGTAAGCTCGTCGAAGACCAGTTCTTCAGCCGCGCGTCCTCCCATCATGGTCACCAGCAATTGTTTCAAAAAACCTCGGGAATAGCCGGTTTTATCACTCATCAGATAGTGCGTCGCGCCTCCGGTAAAGCCTCTGGGGATGATCGAAACCTTGTGCACAGGCTCGGATTTGTCCAAAAAGATGGAGGTGAGCACGTGGCCGATCTCGTGATAAGAAGTGAGCTTCTTGTCTTCTTCGGGGATCACCCGGCTCTTCTTTTCCTTGCCGAGAGTCAGCTTGTCCTTGGCTTCCTCAAAATCGTCCATGTGAATTTCTTTCTTGTTGTGTGAAGCAGCGATCAGAGCGGCTTCATTGACTATATTAGCCAGATCAGCTCCGCTGAAACCGGGAGTTCCGCGAGCGATTAGCTCGAGGGCAACGTCTTCAGAG
>JAKLEY010000208.1 GCA_022711455.1 Candidatus Cloacimonadota bacterium | reverse complement strand
ATCAAGATCGAGCTCTATGATCCGGCCCTGGGTCAGGTGCTGGCAACAGATGGAAGCTATGGTAACTTCATGTTCCGTCCTGACGGCAGTCTCCCTGCTTTGAACGAAACACCGGGTTTGGTCAATCGCAATCCGGATTATTTCAGCGCCGATCTTTACGAGCAGGATTGCTGGTATGCCATCAGCAATTTTGACGATCCGGGGGGAGGCTATCACCCCTGGGATATCGAGCTATTTGACAGCCCTGCTTTCACGGGCAGTTCCCAGGTTTTTAGCGGAGAAACCCAGATCAACTATATGCTGGTGAACAATCATCAGAAGCTCCCCCACGAGTATGGTGTCAAGGTTCGCAACGACTTCAATCAGAGCTTCACCTTTGGAGAATTGACTCAGGGGATAGATATCACCGGCCCCGGAACCTATAACCTCGGTTTCGTTTTCGATCGCTTTGTGAAAGTCTATGATCTCAGCCTGCAACCGGGCTCCTACTATATCGAGGCTGATGTAGACAACGCGACTTCACTGCTCGATCTCGATCTGGCGCTATATGCACCCGGAGGGGACGGAATCTTCGGCTTTAACGAAGCGCTGGTCAGTTCCCGCAATGTGCATCCCGGAGGCACGGAATCGGTTAACGTAACTGTAAACGAGGCAGGAATATATGGCTTGGTTATCAGTTCCGCCAGTTTTGTCAGTGCAGATTATACTCTGCGCATCTACAGCGGGGCAAAATGGACGGGGAACGTAAGTAGCAACTGGCACGAACCTGACAATTGGTTGAGTCACCAGGTTCCGACCATGAATGAAGATGTGCTGATCCCTGCCGGACGCCCCTTTGAACCTCATGTCTATGCTCAAACGCTGACCACGGTGCGAAACCTGACCCTGGCTCAGGATGCTTTTTTATATGTGCAGGGCACCAATCTCAGTGTTTATGGCAACTTTCAGGTGCAGGGACAACTTGTTCTCGATGATGCGGAAAGCACATTGGAAGTTCAAGGTAATCTCAGCTGGGAAGCCAATTCCGGTCTATCGGCAGTTGCTTTCAGCCAGATAGTATGTTACGGGAACTGGACCTTCCAGGAAAACGCGCAGGTCAGACCCTCGGCAGGGATTGTGCAAATGGTTTCGCAGCGTGACACCTACATCGCCAATCTGGCTGATAACTGCTATTTCAACGACCTAGTGATCAACAAACAAGGATCCGCCACGCTCTATTACTCCCAGCAATCAGTGGCTGACCTCATTATCAACGGTCAGCTCACCTTTCTGAATGGGAAAATGGGCTCAGCATCAGACCGCATGATCGTTCTGAAGGGGCAAATGTTATATGCCAACGGAGGACCCCGCTTCGATCACGGCACTTTCAAGCTGGATCAGTCTCCCGGCATGGTCAGTTGCGGACCGGATTACTGGTTTAACAACCTGATGATAGACAGCACCGCCCCCTGCAATCTGGTAAACACACTGAACGTGAAAGGCAATCTCAGCATTACTGCGGGTGGACTGAACGCGGGAGCAAACAATATTATCATCAAAGGTGATTTCTCTGACCACATGATCGGGGGAGGCTTCAATAAGGGTACAAGCACTGTTACTTTCGACAGCGGACAGCAGTCATCCTGCTACAACGTGCAAATGAATGTAATGGTGATCAGCAATGGGACCGAATTGCATTTTGACAGCGGGACTTCAGACTGCGCGTCATACGATTGGGTCTCAGGCACGCTCTACCTTGATGGAGGAAATTTCAGCATAATGGATCTGGCGGATAATGGCTTGTTTGGAAACTATGTTGTAAACAGCGGCTATCTTTACATTCTTCAGGATCCGAATCAGCGTTTGGATCTGAGGGGCAGTCTGAACATCAGTGGAGGCTTGATGCGGGTCGAAGGAGGCTATGGAGGTATGGCGCTGCCCATGGGTGGGAGCTGTACCCTGAACATGAGCGGTGGCATTCTGCATTTCCTCAATAGCGGATTAACGATCCTGGATTCGGGTTACAGCTTGACTACTAACCTTACGGGAGGCACGATCAGGCTGGCCGGCAACCTTAGCTGCAGCAGAGCAAATTTTCTTCCCATGGGAACTACCTTCGAGATCAGAGCTTCCGCAAGCCCCACCCAAAGCCTCTACTGCGTTGCCTCCAGCCGCTTCGGGAATCTGCTCATCGACAGCGGCCCGCAGCGTGAAGGCGAATCCGCGTCTGCCAAAGTGAATGAGCTTCAACGCATGGCTGTGATCTCTCTGATGTCTGATATCAATCTCTATGGCGATCTGATCGTAAACTCGGGAACACTGGATCTTGCGGGTTTCAGTTTGCTGGCGGGTAACGACATCGACATCCACGGAACCCTGATCATGAACGGCGGGACCGATCTGCTTTCCGCAGGCGAATCGATCAACTGGTTCGAAACCGCTTTGGGAACTCTGAACACAGGTGAGATCAGGCTCAGCCGCTGGCTCTCCATAGATGCCGGATCTGTCTTCCAAATGAGCCCCACTGCTTCCCTGCGTTTTGTTGGAGAGTATCCTGCTTTCATTCATAATCTGGCAACCGGCACCCGCATCGGTCAGCTCTATCTGGCTAAGGACGATGCTCAGGAACTGCAATTGGTTCAGGGCTCTCTTGCCCTCAGCATCCTTGGAAACGTGTTTATGGCAGCAGATAATTATCTGGTTTTGGATGGCTGCACTCTAAACGTCGGCGGTTATGTGAATTCTGCTTCCGAATCGGGTCTTACCCTGATCAACGGAGCAAGCATGACGGTAAACGGAAACTACTACGATTACGGGACGATCTTTCTCACTTTGGGAAATTTGAGCATTGGCGGAGATCTGCATTTGAATGGTTCCGCATATGTGAATTCGAACACTGTGGAAGTGACCGGGAAGGTGATCTTCGATCCTGCTTCGGTCTTGAATGTGGGCTCCGGAATCTTCCGCTGGCTGGATGCCTCCGCGCCTTACTACACAGAACTGAAAGGCAATGTCTCACTGGGTACCGGTCTGATCCACGCGCAAAATCACAGCCTTAGGATCGCTACCCCGATCGTCTATAACCCCGGTAACGGAAATCTGATGGCAGCCGGGTTCACAGTCACAGGTTCTGCGGTCTTCAACCCCACAAGCGGAAACGTCACCATCAGCTCCCTGACCAATGGACAGCCCGGGATTATTTCTCTGCCTGAAACGAGCAGTTTCTTCAGACTCATCATAGACGGTCCCGGCGGAGCGATCTGTAGCGGTCCCACTCTCACCGTGCAAAGCTTGCTGAACATCGAATCCGGGCGTCTGGACCTGAATGGGGCAACGGTGAACGCGCAATATGGAGTGACAGTACAGAGCGGTGGTATTCTGGAAGTGGATGCGGGTGCCAAACTAAAGATAGAAGGCACTCGTGCCTTGATCGTGCGTAGCGGGGGACTGCTGCAGTGCCTGGGGATGGAAGGCTTACCTGCTGAGATCAGTTCGATCAGCGGGAAGATCGGTTAT
>JAKLEY010000207.1 GCA_022711455.1 Candidatus Cloacimonadota bacterium | reverse complement strand
CAAACGTGGGAACAGTGCTGGATATTCAGCTCTTCTCCACCATCATTCAGACCGTGGATAACAAGAAAATAATCATCCCCAACGGTAAGATCACCGGCGATATCATCACCAACAATACCGTTTTAGCCTCCCGCCGACTGGATATTCCCTTTATGGTAAATCCTGCCATGGATCTGGAAAAAGTGCGCGCGGTCATTCGCCAGGTGCTGGATTCTGACGAACGCGTCCTTAAAAGCCCTGCCTATGACATGATCGTGGCTGAATGGGGCGACGCGGTGAAACTCGTGGTGCGTCCATTCGTGCAACCCAAGGATTATGACCATGTCCAATCCGATCTGATCGAAAAGATCAATCTGGTGCTGCGAGCCATGGCCTGATCTGATCTCCGGCACATGAGACGTGTGCGATCCCAGAACTTCAACGCTGGTCTTTGGATCAGCGTTTTCTGTAGGTTCGGACTCTTTCCGAACTAAGAGTACAGGCGGTAGCCGTACCGTCTCTCTATGACTCACTGTGAATACTCAAAGATGGGCGCTACAGCGAGCGCCCGTACCGTACAGGCGGTCGCAGTACAGCCTATTTTTGGTTTGGTGCGTATATTCAGAGATCGGCGCTACAGCGAGCGCCGGTACGGGTAGGTTCGGATGCCGATCCGAACTAACGGTGACATCGCATCGGCATGCGACCCTACCTGCGGCACAGCAACTTAAGCCAGCGCTGTGGTCATTTTAAAAATTCAGTTGACGAAATAGCGCCTCTTTTTGAGATTGATTAAACTCCCAGAATAACGTGAGAAGGATATTCCGATGCTTAAAGCCAGAATCTTCGTTCAGCTCAAACCCAGCGTGCTCGATCCCCAGGGCAAGGCGGTCACAAATTCGCTCCACAGCCTTGGCTACACCAGTGTAACAGACACCCGCGTGAGCAAATATATCGAGATGAATCTCTGTGAAACTGACGAGGCCAAAGCCGCTGAGATCGTGAATTCCATCTGTGATAAATTGCTTGCCAATCCCAACACGGAACACTATGAATACAGCATCGAGAAAGTGGGTGATTGAGCTTTGAGAATCAGCGTAATTACCTTCCCCGGTTCCAATTGCGACGCGGACGCGCTGGAAGTCTTTGCCCGCAGAGGACATGAAGCACACTCCATCTGGCACAAGGACACCGATCTACAGAATCCCGATCTGCTCATTCTGCCGGGAGGATTCAGCTATGGAGACTATCTGCGCTGTGGCGCTCTGGCAAGGTTTTCTCCCATCATCGCGGAGGTTTATCGTCATGCCCAAAAGGGCGGCATGATCCTGGGCATCTGCAACGGGTTTCAAATCCTCACCGAGCTCGGCCTCCTGCCCGGAGCGCTGATGATGAACAAGTCGCTGCGTTTTATCTGCCAGCACCAGTTCATCCGGGTGGAAAGCACAAACAGTCCGTTTACCTACGGTCTGAAAACCGGTATCGCCCTTGATATCCCCATTGCCCACAAAGAGGGGAACTATTTTATCTCGCAACAGGGTCTGGAATCCTTGCAGGATAACGACCAGATCATCTTCAGATATTGTGACGCGCATGGGCATTTAAGTCCTGGCAGCAACCCCAACGGAGCCCTGGATAACATTGCCGGGATCTGCAGTGACAACCGCAGAATTCTGGGCATGATGCCACATCCGGAACGCGCCGCCGGAGAACCTATGCAGAGCGCGGACGGGCTGATGATCATCAACGCGGTAGAGAATTATTTTGAGAATCAGGCTTAAGCAAGCTGTCAAAGGCAGGGACGAAGCCCTGCAATCCGGGGTTCTTAGCAGGGACGAAGCCCTGCAATCCAATCCGCTTGATCTGCTTTTTCCACCGGTCTGTTTAGTCTGCCACCGGCGCATATCCAAAGCGAAAGACGTGCTCTGCCCGGATTGCAGAGACCGCACGGCTGTGATCACGGACGACTATTGCACAAAATGCGGAACTCCCTTGAAGGAATCATTTTGCCAAAGCTGCGCCGAGCATGATTACGTCTTCAGTTTCTCACGCAGTGTCTATCAATATGGAGACGTGATCCAGGCTCTGATCCATGAGCTGAAGTATCAAGGCTTCAATTCTCCCGCCAAATTCCTGGCGGAGGGCATGCAAAGCTACACCAAAGACAACCATGAATACGCGGGTTACGATCTGGTGATGTCTGTGCCCCTGCACCGGGTGCGCAAACGTGAACGGGGCTACAATCAATCCGAGCTCATAGCCCGGAAACTGGCGCGTAGCCTTGATATCCCCTATTCCGAGCCGGTTCAGCGCAAGTATTACACCCAAAGCCAAACCCTGCTCTCCTCCGAGGAGCGCAAACACAACCTCAAAGACGCTTTCCGGGCCCGCAAAAATCTGCAGGGCAAGAAGATCATTCTGGTGGATGACGTCTTCACCACCGGCAGCACTGTGAACGAGATATCCAAGACCCTGCGGGAAGCCGGGGCTTCAAAAATAGCTGTGATCACGGCATCAAGGGCGGTTTAGGATGCTCTTTAAAAAGCACGAATATCAGGATATCCGGGTGAAGATCAGTCCCGACGAAGCCACGGATTTGATCGATAAAGTTGCCCGTTTCATTGTGGAGAGGCATCTTGCCCCCGCCGGGATCATGTTTTTCGAATCCGTGCGACCCTTGCACGGGATCGGCAGCCAGTTCATGTATTTCATTCTGCCGGCAGCTGAGATCCTCTTTGACAGCCAGCGCTACCAGAAATTCGCGCTGATGCTGGAAAAGGAAGATTATCTGAAACAACTGATCAGCCGTATCGATGAACTTGATGAAGAGCTAAATCGCGAACGCCGGGAGCAAGGCAGGCTCAAAGCCAAACGCCGTCGTGCCAAACGCCGGGAATTCCTGGCCAGAATTTTGAAACTAAAACCAAAAAATAAAGCTGAATAAGCGGAGGAATATATGCAATATGATGAAAAACGCCTCACGCGCATAGTTGCCACAGATTGCGGCAGCACCACCACCAAAGCGATCCTGATCGAATGGGTGGATGGCGAATTTCGCCAGACCATTCGTGGTGAAGCGCCCACAACCGTGGAGGCTCCTCTCAATGACGTCACCAAAGGTGTCGAAAACGCCACTACCGAGCTGGAAGAACTTGCCCGGCTCAAATATGGCAATCCCAATATCAAATTCATGGAAGACGGCAAGTTTGTGATCCCGCGCAAAGGCGATGTGGGCGTTGATGCCTATGTCTCGACTTCCAGCGCCGGTGGCGGATTGCAGATGATGGTGACCGGAGTGGTTGCTTCGATGACCGGAGAAAGCGCGGAACGCGCGGCTCTGGGTGCCGGCGCGATCGTGATGGATCTGATCTCTTCCAATGATAAACGCATGAACCACGAGAAGATAGAGCGCATTCGCCAGCTGCGTCCGGATATGATCCTGATGGCAGGCGGGGAAGATGGCGGCACCATCAAACACGTGGTGGAAATGGCAGAACTGGTCTCAGGTGCTGATCCCCG
>JAKLEY010000206.1 GCA_022711455.1 Candidatus Cloacimonadota bacterium | reverse complement strand
TGAACGTAAAGCCTCCAACCGCTTTCGATCCGCTCGATCGAAACAGCATCATCGAAGTCTTTGGCGGAAACCGGGTCTATCGTGAAAGTGAAAAGTTCGCGGAAATCACGTCTGCGATTGATCTCATCGGGGGGTATCACATCATCCAGTTTGTCCAGCGCGCTCAAGACCTCTTCCGGAAACTCCAGAGGGAGCTGAAACTGCCTGATCACTGCCAGGAGTTCCACTGCCGGATCACCTGATTTTCCCAACACTTCAGTCACCTTACCGCCCGGGAGTTTGCCCAATGAGGGATTTCCCCAGTTGGTCACTTGCAGGATTACCTTATCCCCGGCTGTAGCGGTGCCGGGATCCAAAACCTCAAACCAATTGTGGATCCTGGGGCTGCTGCAGACAAAGATCAGCTTGCTGCCGCTGGAACTGATGTCTCCCGCCATACTGGCATTGGCACGCTCCACGATACGGTTTACCTTGCAGTAATCTCCCTTACCGCCCCGGTAGAAGGGCTCGACCAGAACCTTGTCGTTATGATAAGCGTTCAGAGTGTCCTCCGAGCTCACAAAAAAGTCTCCGTTGGAAGTTCTGACAAAGGCATAGGAATAATTGCGCGAGAGCGGAGTGGCGTCAAATCTGCCCTCGATCAATTTATCCGGTAGAGGGGGTGGGGAAGAGGCGGGTGGCTGGATCGCAGGGCTAAACACACTCAGCTTGTATTTTTTGCGTTCTTTGCTGAGGATACCCTGATCGTAAAGCGAATTTAAGGCTTCTTTGATGGCGTACTTATCTTTTTTTGTGGCACTCAGTGCCATAATTATCTCGTTGTAGGACATCGGCTTGTTACCGGTTTGACGATAGTGGTCAAGCAGCTTGGTTTGGTCTTTGGTGTATTTCATGGGACCCTTTTAGTACTCCTTCCCGATCTTTGTTTTTAAGATCTCCAGCAGCTCGGGAAGCTCTGCCGCGTCTTTGCTGAAACGCAGGGATTGACCCCTGAAGGCGTCTAAGCGTCTGGGCATTTTGAAAGTGCTGAGCATCAAGCCTTTCTTGTCCTTGTAGAAACAACCGAAATCCGAGTACTTGCGGGTTATTTTTACAAAAGCATAGCGGATCACTATCTCAGTCTCATAGAGGGTATATTCTGTTATGATGAAGTAGGGGAGAAGGTTAAGCATTACAAGGAGCATTCCCCCGATATAAAAGAGCGGGCTTTGCCACTGGATGATCGTCACTTGGTAAAGCACTACCGAGAGCAGGATCAGAAACGAGATCAGGGCAATGGTTGTGTACGGACGCTCCAGAAACGGAACAGATTTCCAGCCGAGCAGCGGTTTAGGCAACATTCTGGATGATCTCCCGGCATTTTTCAATCTCTTCTTTAATGATCAGAATATACTGAAAAGACTCCGGTGTGGAGAATTTGGATCCCAGAGTGTTGGCTTCCCGTTGCATTTCTTGCATGATGAAATTCAGATTCTTCCCGATGTCAAGGCTGTCGGGTTTGTTTATGGTTTGCCGGAAAGTGTCAATGTGGCTGCGTAAGCGCGTGATCTCCTCCTGGATGTCATACTTGTCTATATAGATCGCAAGCTCCTGCACCAAACGCTGCTCAATGTTGTCTATCTTGAAAGCTGCCAGCAGTTCTTTGATCCTGCGGTGCATGTTATCAAAAAGCTCTGTTCGATATGGAGCGATCCTGGTCTCAACTTCGTCCAAAGCAGCCGCGATTTTCCCCAAGGAATCTGACAGAACCAGCTGAATGTCCTTTCCCTCTTGTTTTTGGCTTTCTTCCACGCGGGAAAGAGCCTCGTCAATGGCTTCCGGGAGCAGGGCTGAGAGCAATTCATCACTATCCAAACCTGCTGTGTTCTCGATCACTCCGGGCTCGTTCATCAGGAGATCGATCGGAACCGAGCCCTGCTGTCCGGTCTCAAGCATAGCCAACTTGATGATGTCGTGATATTTATGAAGTTTTACCAGATTTAGCTGCAGCCGGGGTTCACGATGATCGGACAGATTGATGCGGACATCCACCGCGCCTCGGTTCAGTTTGGCTGTCACGATCTTTCTGAGAGCAAACTCAAAAAAATTCAGCTCACGGGGGAGATAGGTCCTTAGATCCAGGAAACGGGAATTTACGGATTTGATCTCGACTTCCAAATCTACGTTTTCACGGCTGATCGCCGCTTTGCCATATCCAGTCATGCTTTTCATATTAATAGTTCCTTAGAATTCGTTTTTGAGGCATCGGATTTTTACTGCAGTTATTGCTTTGGCTTAGCCCTCTGAATCTTCGTTGGCAGAAATATTGCAGGTAACTCGGAATGGGTGAGAGCCGCAGAGAACCGCTTGACCCACAGTTATTAATCTCGTCCAAACCGTAGTTTACATAACACATCTTAATACAATAATTCTGTCTGGGCTCAATCACAGATCAGGGTCCCTGCCGTGGCGTCCCTAACAATTGCTTTGACCAGGCTACCTATTTGAGTTTTGTCACCGCTCACCACCGCGATTTTATAATCGTCGGTCTTGCCGGAGATCTTATGCTCACTCTTCTTACTGATATCTTCAATATAGATCTCAACTTCCTTGCCGATCTGGGCCTGGAACTTGTTCAGGGTGATACTGCGTTGGAGCTCGATCATCTCCTGAAGTCGGGCGAGCCGGACCGATTCCGGAATTTGATCCGGAAATTCGGCCGCGGTGGTTCCATCCCGATTTGAATACTTAAAGCAGAAGGCATGATCAAATTGTATAGTCTGCATCGCTTGCAAGGTATTTTGGAACTGAGCTTCAGACTCACCGGGGAAACCGGCGATAAGATCAGTAGTTATTGCTATCTCGGGCATGGCCTTACGGAGTTTATCGATAAGCTGTTGATAGTGTTCGTAACTGTATTGTCGGTTCATCCTCTCCAGCACCCCAGAATCTCCGGATTGCAGAGGCAAATGTATGTGTTTGGATATCTTGGGATTACTTGCCATGACTTCGATAAGCTGATCGGAGAGGTCTTTGGGATGCGAAGTGATAAAGCGCAGGCGGTAGAGTTCCTCAATCTTGATTAATTCTGCCAGCAGATCAGCAAAGCTATGGCCATCATAACTATAGGAATTGACGTTCTGACCGAGTAGAGTGATGTCTTTCAGGCCCTGCCTGGCAGCTTGCAGCGTGTCCTGATAGATGTCTGCCAGGGGCCTGCTGCGTTCCCGACCTCGCACGTAGGGTACAATGCAATAGGAGCAGAAGTTGTTACACCCCCGCATGATGGTTATAAAACCACAAGTCTTGCTCTGGTGTTTGGGCAGAAACTGATGATAGATCTGAGTTGAGTCCATATCTACTTTGAAGGGATCTTCAAACTCAGAGCTGATGATAGCCGGGATATCCTGATACTGGTCCACCCCGATCACGAAATCTACTCCGATTCCTTTTTCGATCAGGCTCTTCCCCATTCGCTGGGCCATACAGCCCACCACAGCTATCTTGAGTCCTCTCTGGTTTTGCTTAC
>JAKLEY010000205.1 GCA_022711455.1 Candidatus Cloacimonadota bacterium | reverse complement strand
CAACCCCATTCCTGCCAAAGAAGCGCTGCATCTGATGGGCTATTGCGAGCTTGAATTCCGCAGCCCGATCTGCCCTCTGACCCAAGCCAGCCGGAATACCCTGATCTCCGTCCTCAAAGAATATAAGCTGATTTAGGAGCATAAATTACAAAATGAAAAAACTAAGACACGGCTTTATCCTCAAAGCAAGCCAGGAACTTACTGAACTGAAAGTCACCGCTCACCTCTATGAACATGCCGGGACCGGGGCTGAACTGATGCACTTTGCCAATGACGACACAAATAAGGTCTTCTGCGCATCATTCATGACCCTGCCGGAAGACAGCACGGGCTGCCCGCATATTCTGGAGCATTCAGTGCTCAACGGCTCGAAAAACTTCCCTGCCAAATCCACTTTCAATGAATTGCTCAAAGGCTCTCTGCACACCTTTATCAATGCCATGACAGCCTCGGATATGACCATGTATCCCGTGGCCTCCACCAACGCGCGGGATTTCATGAACCTGATGCATGTCTATCTGGACGCGGTTTTCTATCCCAACATCTATCATGAGCCCGAGATCATGCAGCAGGAAGGCTGGCATTATGAGCTTGCGGACCGGGATAGCGAGCTGAACCTGAGAGGCGTGGTCTACAACGAAATGAAGGGTGCTTTCTCCTCTCCGGATCGCGTGGTGATGCGAATGAACCAGCAATTCCAATTCCCGGATACCCCCTATGCTTACGAAAGCGGAGGCGATCCGGAAGTGATCCCGCAGCTCACCAACGATAAATTCCTGGCCTTCCATGGCAAATATTATCACCCCACAAACAGCAAGCTTTTCCTCTATGGAGATCTGGATATCGATGCCGCTCTGGAACTGATCGATGGATCTTATCTTTCCCATTTTGAAAAAGGTGAGAAGGTAGCTCCGGCACCGCTGCAAAAGGCTTTCAGCGCTCCCAAAGAGATCGTGGCAGAATACCCCGTGGATGAATCTCAGGACGTGGATAAGGCATATTATCTGTGCCTGAATTACACATATTCCAATATCATAGAGGTCCACGATGTTACCGCGCTGGGAATCCTGACCGACCTCTTGCTGAACAGCTCCGCTGCTCCGCTCAAAAACAGGATCCTGGCCAGCGGATTGGCGCAAGATGCTTTTTGCACAATGTCTTCAGACATAATTCAACCCACCCTTTCCATCATCTGCAAGAATGTGCACAAAGACGATCTGGACAAGCTGAATGAGCTGATCCGCACCGAATTGGAACTGATGGTGAAAAACGGGATCGAAAAACGCCTGATCGAAGCCTCGATCTCAAACAAAGAATTCTTCCTGCGTGAGGCTCAGATGAACTATCCCAAAGGGCTGTTCTATCACTGGGGCAGCGCCGGAGTCTGGATCCACGGTGGTGATCCCCTGGCCGCGCTGCGCTTTGAACCTCTGCTGAAAGAGGCACGCCGCGGGCTCACGGAAGCCTATTTTGAATCCTATATCCAAAAAGCGCTGCTGGATAACCCGCACGCCTCCAAAGTGGTCTACAAACCCTGCGCGGGGATGATCGCCGCACAGGACGCGGCCCTGAAAGCTAAGCTGGCAGAGATCAAAGCCGGTTTATCGGAGGCTGAGCTGGACGCCATTATTCACGGCACCAAGCACCTCAGCGATTATCAGAATGCACCTGATAAACCCGAAGACCTTGCCAAGATCCCCACACTCACTCTGGAAGACGTTGATCCAAAAGCAGATCAGCTGCCCCGGGAGCTCGATTTCAGAGCTGATCATCTGCTCATGAAACACCTGCTGCCAACCAATGGGATCGCCTATCTGAAAGCCTATTTTGACCTTTCACATGCCGCGGAAGAGGATCTGCCCTGGCTGCAACTCTATATCTATTTCCTGGGTGAAGTGAACAGCGCAAACTACAGCTACAGTCAGCTTTCCATGGAGATGGACATCCACACGGGCGGGATATCTCAAAGCCTGAGCATGTTTGCGGATTACAACGATCCTGATCTTATCCATCGCAACTTTGTGCTCTCCGGAAAGGCAGTCGCTGCCAAGGTTCCGCGCTTGCTGGAGCTGATGCGCGAATATGCCATGAAGCCGGTGTTTGACGATCCGGAACGGATCAAGAGCCTGCTGCGGATGTATAAATCACGCCTGGAGGCATATTTGATGCGCAGCGGTGTCTCGGTTGCGATCACCCGGATGCTGAGATCCTTCTCGCAATTGCATCGTTGGAAAGACATCACTGAGGGGCTGGAATTCTATCACTTCCTGGTCCAGCTCGAAAACCAGATCGAGACCAGGATGCCGGAGCTGATTCGCAACATGGAAACGGTGCGGGACAACTATTTTATCCGGCGCGATCTGAAGCTAAGCCTCACCTCCGATCCTGAAATGCAGGACGAGATCATCCCGCTGCTGGACAGCTTCGCGCTCTCCATCCCGGCGCTCAATCCGGAAGTGGTGGAAGAGCATTTCCACTCTGCTGAAGTCAATGAAGCGATCACCGCTCCGGTCAAGATCCAGTTCGTGGCCAAAGGCGGAAATTTCTTCCGCAAGGGCTATCCCTATAGCGGAAAGATGCGAGCTCTCACCAATGTCCTGCGCAACGAATTTTTGCACAAGGAGATCAGGGTGAAAGGCGGAGCTTATGGAGTCATGACCGGATTCTCCACCTCAGGGTTCCAGTTCTTTGTGTCCTACATGGATCCCAATCTGGCTGAGACGCTGGAGGTCTATGACCGCGTGGCAGACTATCTGAAGACTTTTGAAGCCGATAAACACGAGCTGGAGAAATTCATCATCGGTGAGATCTCCAGCCTGGATTATCCGCTTTCTCCGGAACGCAAAGGCGCGATCAGCGATGAAGACTATATCACGGGCTTTACTCAGGAGGATAAGCAACAGATCCGCACGGAACTGCTCTCCACCAAAGTGGAGGACATCCGGGCCTTTGCTCCGATGATCGAGGATCTGATGAGTAAAAATCACTATGCCGTCTTCGGTAATGAACAGAAGATCCAGGCCGCGGCTGAGCTCTTCGACGTGATCACTCCGGTATTTAACAAATAGCCTTCACAGCAGGCCGGAACTGATGTTCCGGCCTCAGCTTTTTAACGATGAAGCAAAAAGATAAAAAGAAGACCACGCGCGCAGTCGGCAAACTGAGCCAGCTCAACTTCACCGATTCGGACGTGCTGGATGATCAGGATTTTGAGACGGGTTATAAGACCAGGCGCAGCGCGCATAAGAGCCCGCTGTCCTTCAAATCCGGCATGAATCTGGTCAAAGGACGGATCAGGGAGATCATGTCCAATTACCAAAACGTGGTCGAGCTGCAGGATCAGGTGATCACAGCCTCGCTCTCGGGAAGGTTGAAGCAGTTTCAATTTGACACTCACATCCTCACTGCGGTGGGTGACTGGGTGGAAGTCGACACTTCCAATCAGCCGGATTACCGGATCGAGCAGATCTCGCCCCGGCGCAACACCCTCTCCCGTTATGGAGCAGGCTCGTATCTAAAAGAAGTGATCGTGGCTGCCAAT
>JAKLEY010000204.1 GCA_022711455.1 Candidatus Cloacimonadota bacterium | reverse complement strand
CAGCAGATAGCCTCCCCCGATAGCAGGGATCACGTTGTAGGCTCGGGCTTGAGCGCTGTCGTATTGGTAGGGACAGACATCAAGCCAGGGATAGGATCGGATCCAGCTTGTACCTGAAAGCAGGTAGGTGCTGAATAACAGTAGTATAAACAAAATGTGCCGTTTCATTATTGCTCCTCTGTGAAAACCTGCGCGTCCCGGGAGGACATCCAAAAACTGCTGGATCGCCATGTATGCGCTTGGCAGTAAAACCTCTTATTCATCCTGGTCTTCCTTATCCTTGTCCTGAATGGCCTTTGTAACAAACAATCCCTTAGGGGGCCTAACGACTTCCGGTTTGCTCAGTAAGCAAGCCTGAGCTACTCACCGGTCACCTGAGCTCATTTTTTACTCTGCTTATTTTATTGTCAAGCTTGCTGTTCGAAATCGCAGTTAAAAGCCCGGGTTGCCCCGGGCTTTCTGTATTGTCATTTGATCCTATTTGATAATTGCGATCTTACCCCGGGCAGTATCCTTACCCATATCGACCACGTAATAATAGATCCCGCTGGAGACCTTGAGGCCTTTCTGATTGATCATGTTCCAGCGCCAGGTGATGTTGTTGCTGACGGGATCGAAGGGTCCGATATTGGTTTTATAGATCAGGCTTCCGGCAGCGTCGTAGATGGCCAGGCGTCCCCTCTTCCCTGTGGGGAAATTGATGAAGGTGAGCCAATTGCCGCTTTCGGGTTTGGCGGGATTGGGGTAGACCTTGAGTTTGGAGAGGTCCTTGATGTCGGCGCGCATAAAGCGGGCAAGGTTGTGTTGAGGAGAGATCGGATTCCCGGCAAGGTCCTTGAGCCGGCTGATCCTGATATAATAGGCCTCATTGGAATAGCGAAGCTTGCTTTGGAGAGTGATCGTGACCGCTTGTGAATCCTGCGCCGGGTTGAAACTGACGCTTTGGATCCTGTTTTCGGGATCATTCTGGGGACAGGTGAGCAGATAGTTTTCCAAATCCGCCACTGTATCCGGCAAGAGTTCTTCGCTAAACATGAGTTTGATCGACTTTTGATCGGGCAGGATCACGGTTGCGGTCAGCTCCGGGGGAAGCGTATCGACCACATAATCAAAGATGTAGGAATCCGCGACCGGGATCACACCGGTGCTGCCATAGACGTTGCGCAGGCTCAGAGTATAGGGGCTGTCTAAGGCTGTGAAAGGGTGATTGAAGCGCATCAATACTCCATGATGGTCCATAATGGTATTCACCGAGCTTGGATTTCCGATCCCCCTATCCACAAAGAAGTATCCGGGATTGATGATGTCTCCTGCCATCTGTTGATTAAAGACCACCCGCAATTCCCGCTCGCCCACCATCTGAATGCTGGTCACATCGGGTCTGGGGTTGGGGGTCAATTCCCTCCAGAGAGTCGGAATGCTCTCATCGGGATTGTAGGCATAATTCAGCGCGCTGAGTGCATAAGCATAGGTTTCTCCGGCTTGCAGACCGGTATCAGTGAAACTGGTGGCATCCAGCTCCGCAATCATTTGGATGGTCTGATCGGGATTCCTGCGATAAACCCGGTAGGCCTGGGCAGAATCGCGCAGCCAGGTGAGCCGCACGCTGGATTCATCCAGGGGAACAATGGTTTGCAAGACCGGGGTCGGGGGTCCGGTGAAGGGTGTGGATCGGCTCCACTGCACTGCCAGCAATGAATCCTCCGCCACCCGGTAGTTGGTCATGAAGCTGACCTGGTTGTTGGCATCGCGCCAACTGTGAAGCTGGTAAGTCCTGTAGCTTTGGCCAAAGAAAGTGGGTTCAAAACGATTGTTTTGGAATTTTACAGTGTACAGATTTGGTGACAGCGCCATGATCAATTCGCTTGTCCCATCGTTGTCGAGATCTTCCGCGGCGATGGAATTCTGCACCTGGACGCCGTTGAACATGATCGAGCCCATGGAGCTGTAATGGTTATCCGTGGCACTGGTGAAGGCCTCAAAATACCAGAAATTCATATCCGGATTGAGCACATCCGTGAAATATCCTCCAACCATGAAATCCTTTCTGCCATTTCCGTCAAAATCGCCACAAGCGAGCTGATAGGTGTTTGCCACCGGGAGGCGTCTGGTCCAGCGCAGCTCTTGCGCGTTCTGGTTCAATATCTCATAGATGAGGATATCTCCGTCCGTGTCTGCGGTAAGGATATCCGGTATGGTGTCGCCATCCAGATTGTCCACAATGATAGTGGGCACAAAATTGTTGCGGAGATTGGTGGCAGTGGGATTGCGCAAGGTGTTACGCGCGCCCATAGAGCCGTTTGGGTTTCTGGTGTAGGCCTGGATCACGTTTTCGGCAGGGAGGTTTTTGATGGTCAGGACTCCGGGGATGCCATTGGTATTGAAAACCGCGATCGTCCCTCCAGAGACGGAAGTATCTGCCCAGACTATGGTGCTGGGATACAGATCAGGTGCCACCGTCTCTCGCAAATAGGCCCGGTCTGCTTTGTGAGCAAGGAGCTCGATCCCTGACGCATTGGTATTGCCCAAACCCAGCAGCTGATAGTTGTCGTTCATATCATGTTTCATGACATGCCCGGCAGGAGAGGGCTCATAGATCCGGACAGCTCCGTAACCACTGGTGGGCAGTTCCATAGCCACATATTCCGGCATGCCGTTGCCGTCAAAATCGAAGTTTTTGGCCAGGGGAACCCGGGCAGGACCTACTTCAGTCTTTTCCCAGCCATAGCTGGGAATCGCGACATATTCCACGTTCATGAAATTGGCATACGGAGATGATTGCATAGCCAGCCCTGCAGTGTTTGTGGCAAAGACCTCAAGCCCGATATTGCCCGGTGGGATCGAGGGAGGAAAGGCCCAGACCTGCAGACTGTCCAGCGTGACGGCATAACTGTAGTGAATCGAGCCATCGGATGCGGTCAACCGCAAATAGCTGCGAACCTGTTCATTGAACATGGCTGAGGCATAGTAGCGCAAATTCTGGCCACTGTAACGCTTGAAGCCCTGAAGGGTGTTTTGTCTGATGTATGGCAGACTGTGGTCATAGATCACGCTACGGTAGAGATTGAACTTTTTGCCCAATCTGTCTTCATATTGGATGCGGATCAAATACCTTCCCTCTGCTAAAGCCTCCGGAATATTAAATGGCGCGATCAGGCCGTTTTCCACCTGTTGATAATAATAGATCGGCTGGGATTGATCATTTGCCACATTTCTCCAATCTAAAGCGGAAGGAGAAGGCTTGGCGGAGCGCATCACACTATAGCGGAAAAAATCATCGCCCACAATGCTGCCCGTGATCTCAAAGGGACTGCTGATCCCTGCCAGTTCGGAAGGGTTAGTGATGCTGATACTGGGTGGATTGGAGTTTTCCAGCAAACGCCGGACATTCAGCAAACCATGCCCGTATTTGATATCAACGCCCGGATCACCCAGATCGTCACAGGATGTCAGGAGCCTCGAACGGACCTCACCGGGGCTGAGCTCCGGCATGATCGAGAGCAGAAGCGCAATGCCTCCCACCACATAAGGAGAAGACATCGAGGTTCCGTTTTGCTCAAAATACATCTCGCCTTCTTCCAGTTTGCAGGTGCTGAGGACTCCTTCCCCACGCGCGAC
>JAKLEY010000203.1 GCA_022711455.1 Candidatus Cloacimonadota bacterium | reverse complement strand
AGCTTGGTTTTCTCCCATAATTCTCAGAGCGGGAAAAAATCCCAGCCAAATCTCATGTACCTGATGACTCTTGTTAATATTAAGGACTGCGTCCGCAGCAATGAAATGTGTTTTTACACAGTCTCCTCCGCAGGAATGACGCGCGCATGAAACACTCCAAACTCTTAGTTGTAACCCTGTTCCTGCTCCTTCCCCTCCTTTTAGCGGGACGGATCGCCATTTATTCAGATACCCAATATAATGACCGGGTTCACTCCCAAATCGTGCAGGCCATTGCAGAAAAATCTCCGGATCTGGCTTTCCTCTGTGGAGACCTCACCAGCAAGGGCAGGTCGCAAGAGGATTACGAAAACTGGATGCGGATCGCTGCTCCTCTGCTGGCAATAGCCCCTGTCTATCCAGCCCGGGGCAATCACGATAAAGATCTTGGTCTGTTCAAGTCTTATTTCCCGATAGTGGGCGCGGAGGCTTATTACACGGTTGAGCATGATTCTCTCTTGTTTGTGATCCTGGACAGCACCCAAAACATGCAGCCGGGCAGCCCCCAGTATTTGTGGTTGAAAACTGCCCTCAAAACAGAACTTCCCACGCTCCTGATCCTGCACCACCCTGTCTTTAGCAGCGGAATGCACGGGGATGAGCTGGGCTTGCAGTTGTTTTTACCCGCCTTACTGAAAAACAGCAGGGTTGTTGCCGTTTTCAGCGGACATGATCACCACTACGAACGCTCTCTGTATCAGGGGATCAGTTATATCGTGAACGGAGGTGCCGGAGGGAAACTGCGCTCAAAAAAGAATGCCAATCCCTATCGTAAGGTTTTCAGAGCCAAACACCACTATCTGATCGGAGACAGAATGGGTGACAAGCTGAACTTTCAGGTCTTTGATCTGAAAGGCAAGCGGATCGACAGTTTCAGCCTTTCCCTCAAACCTCGGTCTTAGGTTTCCAGCAGCTCCCGGATCCGACCGCAGAGGTGATCAATGTGTTCCTCCGTGGTGTCAAAAGAGCACATCAGTCTCACTTCATCCCCGGCTTCATCCCAGGTGTAAAAATGATACTCTTCCTGCAGAGGCGCGATCAGAGCGTGGGGAAGCTTCACAAAGACGGAATTGACCTGTGGTTTCTGAGTGATGCACAGCTCACCGATCTCCGCCAACCGCGAGGCCAGCAGAGCTGCCATCCTGTTGGCATGCAGGGCATTTGAACGCCAGAGTTCATCGCTCAGATAGGCATCAAACTGAGCAGAAATAAAGCGCATCTTGGAGAACAGCTGGTTGCATTGTTTGCGGTAAAAGCGCAGGTCTTCGGTCAAATCCGGTCTGAAGCTGATGATAGCTTCGCCAAACAGCATTCCGTTCTTAGTCCCTCCCAGGCTCACAAGATCCACACCCGTGTCTTTGCACATGGTCCTGAAATCAATATCCAGCGCCGCGGCCGCATTGGCCAAACGCGCTCCGTCGAGATGCAGATACATCCCTCTGGCATGGGCAAAATCAGCCAGAGCTTTGATCTCCCTCAGGCTGTATAGAGTGCCATATTCGGTGCTCTGCGAGATCGAGATCACATTCATCTGGGAATGATGCTGATCCCGGTTTCCCATCAGCCTCGGTTCGATCAGCTCGGGGCTGAGCTTGCCATCCGGCACCTCAATCACCACTAATCTGGCAGAGGTGTTCTTTTGCACCGCGCCGCATTCATCGACGTTGATGTGAGCGGTGTTGGCGCAGATCACAGCGTTGTAGGACCGAATCAGAGTTTGCAGGGAGAGCACGTTCGCCCCGGTGCCGGTCATGACTATAAACGCTTCACAATCGTTTCCGAACAGGGCTTCCAGCTTGGCGAGGACTCTTTGGGTGAGGGGATCGTCCCCGTATGCGGGACAATAACCGCTGTTCGCCTCTGTCAAAGCTTTCAGGATCAAGGGGTGGACACCCGAATGGTTGTCGCTGCCGAAGCTGATCTCAAACATGTTTTCTCCTTTGTGTTGGGGGTGGGGAATTCCAATTCCCCACATGCCGAACCGGAGTTCGGTATCCCGAAACCAAGTCCTGCGATCCTCGCCTCTCGTCAACCAAAAACATGGATTTGCCTCTTGGCTCTCCACCGGATACATTATCTTCATGAAGAAAAAAGCAAAGCTTATCTTAGGTGGAGGCTCTGCCTACGGGCTTGCCCATATAGGTGTTTTGGCAGCCGTGGAAGAAGAATTTGAGATCACCGGAATTGTGGGAACCAGCATGGGCGCAATCGTAGGCGCGCTCTATTCCCAGGGGCTCGGAATTGCCGGAATACTGGACTGTGCTCAGAATTTTAACCGCAGCGAACTCTTTAATCCCCTCAATCTGGATATCACGCTCAGCGGGATCTATGATGGCAAGGCCACTCTGAAACAATTCCGCAATTGGACTGGGGCCAAGGACATCTCCACCGGTCGGATCCCTTATATTGCAGTGGCTTATGACCTGCTCAAGAGCTGTTCGGTGCTCATCGACAAAGGACAATATGCGGACGCGATGCGAGCTTCGTCCTCTCTGCCCTATGTTTTTGCACCCTATGCCTATGACCATTATCTGTTTGTGGACGGAGGGGTTGAGCATCCCTTGCCGGTGGCTTTTGGGGACAGGGTTCCGGGTGAGATCTGCATAGCTGTAAACGTCCTGCCTCCGGTCAGCCTGAAGGCGGAAACCATTGTTCTGAAGGGCTCCAAAGCCAGGGCCAGGATTCGTTCGCATCAGGTCTTCTTACAGAGTATCCTGCAAAATCAAGGCTTTGTGGCGATCGAATCGCTGATCAATCATCCCCCGGATATTGTGATCGATGCTTATGATCCGGGCAGCAGCGTGCTCGATCTTTCCAAAGCGCAGCGCTTTTATGACTTCGGTTATGCCAAAGCAACCCGCGCTCTGGCGGATCATAAAAAGCCGGATTTTACTTCACAGCTGATCAAAGGCTATCAGAAACTGCTCTCCAGGATCAAATTTAAGCTCGAAAGCTGATTTTTAATATCGAATACACCAGTGGAAAGCTTGGCTCTCATGCACCGGAGCGGTTCAGGCTGTGTTAACATTCTCAGAAATGGCTTGCCTGTAACATATTACAGGCTATAATATCTGAATCTGAAAACAATGAAGGAGAACCACTATGATTACAAGCATTCTTGCCCAGGTAACGCAGAATGCAGCTCAGGCTGCTGCTCAAACTGCGACCCAAGCCGCAGGCGAAGCCACCAAACAAGTCAGCGGTGTGATGAACAAGATAATTGAATTCCTTTCCCTTTACGGACTCAAGGTGCTGGGCGCCATACTCATCCTGATCATCGGTCAGTATATGGCCAAACTTGCCAGCAAGCTGGTCTACAAAGCCATCACTAAAGCCAAGAAAGGCGAAACTCTTGCCAAATTCGGCTCAGGCGTGGTAAACGCGGTGGTGATGACCTTTGTGGCGATCGCGGTGATCAACAAACTGGGCATCGAGACCACCTCTTTCCTGGCAGTCTTCGGTGCTGCCGGTCTGGCTATTGGCTTGGCCTTGCAAGGCTCTCTGGGCAATCTGGCTTCCGGCGTTCTCCTGATCATCTTCAGGCCCTATAACGTGGGTGATGGAGTGCAGATCGGCGCAAACGTGGGAACAGTGCTGGAT
>JAKLEY010000202.1 GCA_022711455.1 Candidatus Cloacimonadota bacterium | reverse complement strand
AAATTGATCTCTGAATTGGTCGTGAGGCTGGAAACAACTCCCGAAAGGTCATAAGCCCGGCCCACGATCTTGGACATCGAAAGCTTGGTGCCATTGGCATCGTAATCGTAGGTGAGGGCAGGGTTGGTGCGGCGGGTCAGCAAATATTCATTGAGTTTGGGATTATTCAGAGAATCCGTGCGAATCCATTCTGTGCTGGAAAGCAAGACCGGCACAGGGTCTGTGCTCCACTTCTGCAGTTTGAATTCATAATACCAGGGTGTGTCTGTGATGAAAGGATCGTAGTCCTTCATGGCAAAGGCGACTCTCATGCCGCTTCCGACCTGACCACCGGCGGGGTTACCCTTGGTGGTGGTTACTGTGCAGGTGGGACGGGCAGATTCGGTGTTGAACTTTCTCCAGGCAGCATGAGCAGTGATCTCGCCACGGTTGTCAATGGCGATGACTTCAAATTTGCTGAGTGTGGGGAGGGGGTTGCCATTAGCATCAGAAGAAGGGAAATTGACAACCGCGTATTTTTGGGAGGTCCAGATGCTCCGTCGGGCTTCCGGGCTGGTCAAAGGAATGTTGTTATCGGCTCCCGGAAGATAATGCATCACCCAGCCGGGACCGAAAGTGGTCAACACATTCTGGGGTGTGATGGTGCCGTCAGCATCGATATACTGATTTCCGGGACTGCTGATCGGAACGTCATTACTATCTAAAATCCGATAGGCAAATCCGGCAATGGTTCCATCAGTATCAGTGGCGTTCCAGTATATGCGTTGTTGGAATAAAAGTGTGTCTTGCGAGCTGTAGGTCTCACCATCGTCAAAACCTTCATACGAGGTTATTCTAATTGTCGGTGCAATGTTGGCAAAGCGGGTTCCGGACTTGCCGCAACCGGATATGAGCAATATCCCCAGCATTGATAAAATCAGGACTGTTAAGAGCGTCAAACTCTTCTTTTGCATCATTCCTCCCATATATCGGATTCTTAATTTCATTCTATATCGCATTAAAAATCACTGCGATAAAATCGTCAATGTTTTTATTCAGTTTTTTGGTATCCAGTGCCGCTTTGACCAGATTCAGGTAGAGTAAAGAAGTTGTGATGGTGCCAATTCCCCCCGGAACCGGAGTGATAGCGGCTGCTTTGACTGAGCAGCTCTGATAGTCTGCGTCACCCACGTAAACCACTTTGCCCTCGGCAGTTGTGGATTCGTTTATGCCCACGTCGATCAGAATCACACCTTCCTTGACCATCTCAGCTTTCACAAAGCCGGCGATGCCGATCGCTGAGATCAGGATATCAGCTTCTTTGGTAATACTTGAAAGGTCTTTGGTTTTGGAATGGCAAACCGTGACGGTGGCATTGGCAAAGTCTTTCTTCCAAAGCAGGATATTGGCCAGAGGTTTGCCCACGACAGCGCTTCTGCCCAGGATCACGACATTCCTGCCTGCCGGATCGATCCCATAAAAGCGCAGCAGCAGATAAACCGCCAGCGGAGTGCAGGGTAAAAAGCCGTTTGCTTCCAGGACGATCTTTCCCAGATTCAAGGGGCTGATCGAATCAATGTCTTTCTCGGGCGCTATCCCGAGATTGACAGCCATTTCGTCAAAGCCTTTGGGAAGAGGCTTCTGGATCATGATCCCATGGATCTCAGGATCGTTGTTTGCCTCATGGAGCAGTTTCATCAGCTCTGCCTGGCCGGTATCTTTCGGTAAACGGGATAAGCTAACCGAGCAACCCAGTTTTGCACTGTTTTTAACGATGCTGTCCACATAGTAATCCGAGGCGGGATCGCCTTCGATCTGGATCAGGCTCATCCTTGGTTTCAGGTCATGCTCGAGGATCAATTTGCTGACAGCAGCCTTAACCGCTGTTGCCAATGCTTTTCCCGACAGGATTTGTTCCATTTATCTGAGCTCCACTTTTTCTTTGATGCGTTTGATATGCAAAGACTGCCCCGTCTCATCATCGATCTCGATATAGACCGCATTGATCTCCAGACCCCAGTCCGAGCTTTCGTAGCGAACCGGGATGGAAGTCCTGAATTTTTCGACGATCAATCCCTTTTTGACTCCGATCACCGAATCGTGCGGACCTGTCATCCCAACGTCTGTGATATAGGCCAAACCTTGAGGCAGGATCTCTTCATCTGCAGTCTGAATATGGGTGTGCGTGCCCATCAGGGCAGATATCCTGCCATCCGCAAACCATGCCATGGCACGCTTTTCAGCGGTTGATTCAGCATGGAAATCCAGCAGGATGCAGGGGCTGATCTCCCGGATTTCGGGCAGGATGTTCTCCAGTGCGGTGAAAGGGGAGTCGCAGGGTGGCATATAGATCTGACCACAGAGGTTGATCACAGTCAGTTTCAGATTGTGCTTTTCCAGAGTGAAAAACCTTGATCCCGGGGTCTGAACCGGATAGTTGAGTGGTTTTACAATACGGGTGTTCCCGGCAATATAGGCCAGAGAATCTGCCCTGTCCCAGAGGTGGTTGCCTCCGGTGAGCAAATCAACCCCGGCTTCAAATAGGGGGTGCGCTGTTTTTTCGGTCAGCCCTTTTCCATCCGCCAGATTTTCACCATTGGCTATGATAAAATCCGGTTGATACAGAGCTTTCAGATCCGAAATCGACGATATTAACGCCGCCCTTCCGGATTTGCCGAAAATGTCACCAATAAAGACAAGTTTCATTATTTTGCCATGGCAATCTGTCTGGTTTCGCGGATCACGGTCACTTTGATCTGCCCGGGATACTGCACTTCCTTTTCGATCTGGGCTGCGATCTCGGTTGCCAGGAGGGGAGTTTGAGCGTCTTCCACCATATTGGGTTCCACTATGATGCGCAGCTCACGTCCGGCCTGGATGGCATAGGATTTGTTTACGCCTTCCACGGAATTTGCGATCTCTTCCAGCTTGGCTAAACGCTGCATATAGGTTTCCAGCATTTCGCGCCGGGCTCCCGGACGAGCTCCGGAGATGGCATCAGAAGCCTGCACCAGTGCGGCATAGACCGAGGTGGCTTCCACTTCTTCATGGTGAGCCTCGATGGCATTGACGATGATCTTGCCTTCGCCGTTTTTACGGGCAAGATTAGCTCCGATGATGGCATGGGTGCCGTCAAATTCGTGATCCACTGCCTTTCCGATGTCGTGCAGCAAACCTGCCCGACGTGCTATTTCCTGATCGATCTTAAGCTCAGCGGCAAGAATGCCGCAGATCCAGGCAGCCTCTATGGAATGCTGCAGGACATTTTGACCATAACTGGTGCGATATTGGAGGCGGCCCAGCACTTTTATCAGGTTGGGACTGATGTTGTGGATATTGGTTTCCAGCACGGCTTTTTCACCGATCTTGATCAAGGTTTCGTCCATCTCCTTTCCGGTTTTTGCCACAACTTCTTCAATGCGGCCGGGGTGGATTCTGCCATCGGAAATGAGTTTTTCGAGAGCAAGGCGGGCGATCTCTCTGCGTACGGGATCAAAACAGGAAAGCACGACGGCTTCCGGGGTGTCATCAATGATCAGATCGACGCCCGAAGCCTTTTCAAAAGTCCGGATGTTCCTGCCCTCCCTGCCGATGATCCTGCCCTTCATTTCATCCGAGGGCAGGGACACCACCGAGACAGTGGTTTCAGAGACATGATCAACAGCCATTCTTTGGATAGCGGTAGAGAGGATCTCGACGGCCTTG
>JAKLEY010000201.1 GCA_022711455.1 Candidatus Cloacimonadota bacterium | reverse complement strand
CAAAGCCCTGAGGAATCTGCTCTGGATCGCAGCGCTCTTTGCGATCTCCGGATTCAGCGACGCCAGTATGAAGATATTCAAGGAGTTAGGGGGTGGCAACGAGAGCTTTTTCGTGTGGCTGATCTTCAGCTCGGCTTTCATCTACACCCTGCTGAGCATCATCATCGGCAAGATCCGTTTTCAGCCTCGTCTGTTGCTCTATGGCTTTGCCCTCGGGCTTCCCAATCGCTATTCCACGGTCTTCATGCTGAAAGGGCTGGACAGCGTTCCTGCAGCCATCGCCTATCCTCTTGTGGCAGTGTCTATTGTGCTGCTGAGCATTGGATCGGATATCCTGGTTTGGAAACGCCGTCCGCAAAGCAGGGATTATCTGCTGTGGGGATTGCTGCTGTTGAGCCTGCTACTGCTGAATTTGTAGTGCTTTGAGAGAAGTGACGAGTGACGAGTGACGGGGAGGGGGCGAGCTTTTTTAACACAGAGACACAGAGACACAGAGACACAGAGAGAAGTGACGAGTGACGGGGAGCTGATATCGCTGGAGTTGTGGACGCGTTATAAAGTCTTGTATGACGCTGGGGACTATCTGCGATAAATAATCTTGTAAACGCGCTGGAGAATGGTCTCGCTGGAGTTGTGGACGCGTTATAAAGTCTTGTATGACGCTGGGGACTATCTGCGATAAATAATCTTGTAAACGCGCTGGAGACTTGAACCGCGTCCTCGACTTCAGCCCACGAGTTTTCACTCCCATATTAGTTCGGATTGGCATCCGAACCTACCGTAGAGCAGCATGCCGATGCTGCTGAACTTAAATATTCAGCAGGATCAGCATCCTGCTCTACAGTACGGGCGCTCGCTGTAGCGCCCTTCCAGGATACACAGAAACATCTTAGATAGGCGGTACGGCGACCGCCTGTACATTTAGTTCGGAACGGAGTCCGAACCTACATGCCGGGCGTATGCCTCAGGCATGCTGCAGGCACGGTTGTGCCTGAATGATGCCGGGGGCGTGCCTGAGGCATGCCGGAAGGTCGGGAGGAATGTCTGTCAGATGCTCATTTTGTGCAGTTGGGCTGAAGTCGAGGACGCGGTTCAAACCTTCAGCGCGATTATAATTATCTTTATAGCAGAAAATCCCCAGCGCGCCTACAGGTCTAGTTAACGCGTCCACAACTCCAGCGAGACCAATGCGTCCACAAGTCCAGCGATGCCGAAGCGAGCGTAGATCACTCTTGTCACTCGTCACTCGTCACTTCTCTCCGTGTCTCCGAGCCTATGTGTCTCTGTGTTAAAAAAAAAGCGCGCCCCCTCCCGTCACTCGTCACTCGTCACTCGTCACTTTTGAAAGAACACCCACTGCGCAGCCACAGTGATCGCGGCAGTTTCGGCTCTGCAGATCAGGGGTGAGATGCTGATCTCCGGGATCTTCTGAGCCTGAAAGAGTTCCAGCTCAGCAGGAGACCATCCCCCTTCCGGTCCGATCAGGAAGCAGGGTTTGGCTATCTCGGGCTGATCCACCCAGTGCCCGGGTCTGCTTTCGCTGCAGACAACAGGTTCAAAGCCTTTACTGCGGATCAGCTCCAGGGCTGAGCTCAGTTTCAAACAAGGCTCCAGGCCGGGTAGATAGGGATTATCACATTGTTTGATAGCAGCAAGAGCGATTTTGGCAAAGCGCTCAGCTGTGTTCGGAGATGGTTTGCGGATGGTAAATTCGCTGACAAAAGGAAAAAAGGCAGAGGCCCCAAGCTCGGTGCATTTCTCCACCAGCAGTTCATCGTTTTGGGATTTTAGGAGGGCAAAGGCAATGGCATAGTCCGGAACAGCCTGAACAGGGATTTGCGCCATGACTTCGATCATAGTGGAATTCTTTCCGATCTCAGTGATCCGGCCCAGAGCCAGCAAGCCGGAACCGTTGTTGAGCTTGATCGCGTCTCCGCTTTGGTGTCGGCTGACCCTGCTCAGGTGATGATGTTCAGCTCCGCTGAGCTCTACTATCATCCCTGAATGAAATTCGCTTAATTCAGGAATATAGAACGAGGGCATTTTAGAAAAATTCGCGCAGTTTATCCAGGAAACCTTTACCGGGCTTGAGTTCACGCTTTTTGTCGTGATCCTTGAGCTTGGTGTA
Source organism: Candidatus Cloacimonadota bacterium (assembly GCA_022711455.1). Lineage (GTDB taxonomy): Bacteria > Cloacimonadota > Cloacimonadia > Cloacimonadales > Cloacimonadaceae > PHBP01. Next base: position 1,556 of record JAKLEY010000201.1, on the reverse strand, counting down.
GAGCTCGGTTTCCTCGCGGCTGAGTTTGGTGGGAGTGACCACGACTACTTTGACGATCAAATCGCCTTTGGAATAGGTGTTCAAGCCTTGAATTCCCTGGCCTTTGAGCCGGAATAGCCTTCCGCTCTGAGTCCCCGCGGGGATCTTCATCTTGACGGAACCCGTGAGGGTTGGCACGAGCAATTCGTCTCCCAAAACAGCCTGGGAAACGGCAACCGGGAATTCCAGCACGATGTTGTTGCCTTCACGTTGGAAAGTGTCGTCGTGCTTTTCGCGGATCAGCACCAGGATATCACCTTTGGCTCCGCCTCTGGGTCCCACGTTGCCCTGACCCCGAATGCGGATATATTGGTTTTCTTCCACTCCCGCAGGGATCTTGACGTTGATCTCTTTGACCTTGCCCACCCGGCCTTCGCCGTAGCATTTGGAACATTTGGATTTGATGATCTTGCCTTCACCGCGGCAGGAAGGGCATTCAGCCACAGATTGCATCTGGCCGAAGAGAGATTGCACCACTCTGCGCACCTGTCCGGTGCCGTGGCATTGGCTGCAGGATTCACTCTTGCCATCCGCGGAACCCGAACCGTCGCACTTCTCACAAGCGTCCTTGACTCCGATCTTGATGGTTTTTTCGGTGCCCAGAGCAACTTCCTTGAGCGTGAGCGAAAGCTCGATCTGAAGGTCTTCCCCCCGGTTGGAACTGCGTTGTCCTCCGGAACCGCGTCCTCCTCCAAAGAGGGTGTCGAAAATGGAGCTGAAGCCGCCTCCGCCAAAGATATCGCTGATGTCATCAAAGTGATGGAAATTATCCCAGGAGAAGCCACCACCCCCGAATTGATTTTCCAATCCGGCATGGCCATACTGGTCATAGACCTGTTTTTTGTCTTTATCCGAGAGGATCTCATAGGCTTCCGAGGCCTCTTTGAATTTCTCTTCGGCTTCCTTGTTATCCGGGTTTTTATCCGGATGGAACTGCATGGCCAGCTTGCGATAGGCCTTCTTGATCGTGGCTTCATCGGAGTTTTTCTCTACTCCGAGCACCTCATAATAATCCCGTTTTGCCATTCTTCAAATACTCCTTAAAAGCTTGGCAGGATCGGCTTTAGAACAGTCAATCTTGCCAAGATCATAAGCAAGGAAGGGAGCGCGCCATAGCGCTGGCACGCTCCACAGCCTAATCTATTTATTTATCGTCGACCACTTCAAAATCGGCGTCGATCGGTCCGTCCTGTTTGGGGCTTTCCTGTTGCGCCTGGGAAGCGCCGGCGAAATCTTCAGGATTGAATCCGGCAGCGTTGGGATCAAATCCCGCTCCGCCTCCGGCACCTTGTTGCTGTTGCATTTGGGCATAGATGATCTCACCCAGTTTCTGCGCTTTCTTGCTGAGCTCTTCTTTGATGCTGTCCAGCTCGGTCTTGTCTGTCGCTTTATCCTGTCTTTCCCTGGCTTCCTTGAGGGCAGCTTCAATGGTGGATTTCTCTTCGGCAGAAAGCTTCTCGCCATATTCACCCAAGCTCTTCTCGGTGGAGAAGATGAGTGTGTCCAGCTCGTTTTTG
>JAKLEY010000200.1 GCA_022711455.1 Candidatus Cloacimonadota bacterium | reverse complement strand
CGGCCTTGCGGTTTGCTTCCAGCTTGATCTGTTCGATGGAAAGCTTGGCATCGTTTGCCGCAACGGCTCTGGCCTGGGTGATCAGTTCTTCGCGCAGGCGCTGAGTGGCTTCTTCCCGGCTGATTCCGGCAATCTCGATCAGTTTCTGTTTCTGGGCTTGCAGCACTGCTTCAGATTCCTGAAGTTTGGCTCCCAATTCTTCTTCTTTCAAGCGGGTCTTACGTTCTTGCTCGGTGAGGGTGTTTTCTTTTTTATCCAGCGATTCGAGTCTTTTATCAAGGGTTCCGAGGCGTTCATTGTATTTCTTTTCCTGGAATCTGAGCTCTTTTTGGCGTTCCTTGATCTCTTCTTCCATATTGCGTTTTTGTTTGAACCACTCTTCCTTGGCTTCCAGCATGGCGGATTTTTTGAGGGTCTCAGCTTCAGCCTTGGCGTTTGATTTGATCTCTTCTACAATTTCTTTGGAGTGAGCCACCATCCGAAAGGCGCTGTTGCGCTGGATCAGATAGATCACGAGCGCGATCACAAACCCGGCCACCAGCCCGAGGGCGGCGATTATATATGTGTTCATCAATTATTTCCTTCACCATATTGCTATGGTTTGATCTATTTACGCCCCTGAGGGCGGATTAAAAACTCTGATGCTCCCGTTATTCACAGAAACATAAACAATGACCCGCGGGAGCCGTGTATGCCTGTTCAGTTATGAAGCCGGTATTGCAGGTGGGCTCCTACCTTATTGGCTTTATGTATCAGAACTGCAATCACAGTTCCGCGCGCATGCCGCCAATGGCTTGGTTCCCAAATTTTTTGTGGCTTTACTGCAATCCATATCACGAGCAGCGCAGGTCAAATATCTTCTACTTCTCCGATGATCTTTGAGATCATCATGTTCATCCGCTCCAAATCAGTACTCAGTTCTTTGTTGCGGAGAGTGAGATTGGCTATTTGTTCTTGTTGTTGAAGCGTCACCAGCAGCAGTAATTTGGTGAAATCCAGATTGTCGTACTTTTCTTTGAGCTCTGCCAGCTGTTTGTTGATATCAGCTGCGATCTGCAGCGTCTGAGCGGGATCCATGCTTCTCAGACGAAAGATACGACCGTAGATTTCGACTTCAACAGAATTCATGATTACAATTCGTCCAGCTCAGGAAAGATCACATCGATCTTGGAGATGGCGTCTGAAGCGATATTCTCGAAGCCGGCAAGAGCCGTCTTCAGTTCTGTTTGCTCAGAAACCAGTTCGTTAATTCGGGCTTCCAGAGCTTTCATTTGCTCCGATCCTGCCTGGTTGTTCTTTTGGCTGTCTTCGATCTGGCTGATCAGCTGGATGTTTTGATCTGCCAAAAGCGAATTTTCCATTTCCAATTCTTCAATTTTCTTTTTTGCTGACGTGTATTGGTCGATCAGCTTTTGAATCTTATCTTGCAGGTTAACTGCATAGTTTTCCATATTTACCTCATCGTAATCTGTAAGCATTCTTGCAATGTTTTTATCACTGAATCTACAACTATGTCAATGCGTTCATCTGTCAATGTTTTTGTAGAGTCCCTTAAGAATAAATGGATGGACATGCTTTTAAACCCTTCTGGAATATGCTTGGAGCGATACTCGTCGAAGATGCGGACGTCCTCGATCAGATCACTGTCAACGGTCCTGATGGTGTCCAGGAGTTTTGCAAAGGAGACAGCTTCGGGGATCAAAAAGGACAGATCCCTGGTCACCGCATGTAACTTCGGGATCGGCGCAAAGGTCAGAGTTTGGGTGCGGGTGGCCTCCGTGAGCGCGTCAACGTCCAGCTCCACGAACCAGATATCTTGCTTCAGGATCAGAGTGTCGATCCCAAATCTCTCGGCAATTTCAGGTTTTATCCTGCCGCAAAATGCCAGAGATCGCTCATTCAGCAGATACTCCAATCCTTCATTTGGGCTCAGGTAGGGACGGCTGACGATTTCAGACCGGATACCTGTCAACCCCAGTAGTTTCAGCGCTTCTTCCGCGATGCCTTTGACATGGAAAAAGCTAAGCTTCCCGGCCTTGCGAGACCAGTGTTCTGTGGCTTCCATACCCGTGAGCAAGGCACAGAGTTTGCGGGGCTCAACGGGTATTCCCTCAACTTTGCGATAAACCTTGGCCTGCTCAAAGAGGCGAACATCCCGCTCTCCACGGTTCAGGTTATAGGCAAGATTGTTTAATAAGCCGGGGATCAGGCTGCTGCGCATGGCGGACTGATTTGAGCTTTGGGGGTTGATCAGTCTGATCATGTCCATGATCTGATCTTCAGTCCCAAAGCCAAGTTTCGCCATCAATTCAGGATCATCAAAGCTGTAATTCAAGACTTCATAACAACCTCTGGACACAAAATAATCTTCCAGGCTCCGGCGGAGCTTGTAAGCATGACGATCCATGATCACCGGGGGCAGGGTTTTGTGCGGAACTTTATCATATCCGGCCAGACGGGCCAGTTCTTCGATCAGATCGATCTCCCGCTCCAGATCAACCCGCTGGGGAGGAATCCTGTAGTAGTGGGCATGGATACAATCCTCCGCTTCGGTGAATTCCGTGATCCCTGCCTTCATCTGCTCTCCGTGGAAACAATAGATCTCTTCAGGATTGCTGATGGGTCCGGGCTTGAAGGTTCCGTATTGGATGAATTCCAGGCCCAGTCTTTCCAGATATTTACGGATATCCTGATCTGAGAAATGAAAACCGCAGATCAGCTCAACCCGGGCAGGCCTAAGGCCCAAAACAACAGGGGCAGAGGGTCTCTGCCAGTCATCTGTAACATCGCCGGCAAAGCTGCCCCCTGCTAATCTGGCTATGAGGTCAGCAGCAAATTCAGAAGCGTAAGCCGGGGCGTGATCGGAGAGATGACGCTCAAATCTGTAGGATGAATCCGAGGAAAGCTTCAGGCGGTAAGATGTCTTACGGATAGCCGAGGGATTGAAATTGGCACTTTCCAAAACGATAGTTTTTGTGGATGTAGAAATGGCGGTTAACTCGCCACCCATCACACCTGCAATCGCCGAGGCTTTTTGCCCGTCAGCGATCACCAGATCTGATTCAAGCAGCTGATAGGTCTTGCCGTCCAGGGCCAGAATAGTCTCATTTGGCTTGGCTTTACGCACCACAATGCTGGGATACTGATCTTCCGGATCAAGTTTCCCGAGCTTGTCATAATCAAAAGCATGCAGTGGGTTTCCGGTGCAGAGCATCACATAGTTAGTAATATCAACTATGTTGTTGATGGGGCGCAGCCCGGCTTTGAGCAAGCGGACTTTCAGCCATAACGGGGATTCCTGAATCGTGATATTGTCAAAGACTCTTGCGATATATCGCGGGCAGAGCTCAGGTTCCTCCACGATCAAACGCAGCGGAGTTGTGGCTTCCGATTCCAGCAGTTGAGCCTGAGGCAGTCTAAGCTCCCTGTTCAGACTTGCCGAAAGGTCTCTGGCAATACCCATATAGCCCAGGAGGTCACTGCGATTGGGAGTGATCTCAAGCTCAAACACTGTGTCCGGCAGAGCATATAGCTCGTTCACTGAAATGCCTAAAGCTGTGTCAGCAGGCAACTCTATGATACCGCTGTGGTCCTCGGAAATGCCCAGTTCACGTTCTGAACACAGCATTCCATTGGAGACGACGCCTCTCAGCTTGGCGCTTTTGATCTCCAGTTCACCCAGAATACTTC